>CAMCII010000001.1 GCA_945874505.1 Bordetella parapertussis
TATTCCCCGAACAGATCGCCATCACACCCGACGGCCGCACTAGCACTTCGTGTGCTGGGCTGTGGGAGGACGAGCAGATCGAAAGCATGGCCCGCGTGGTCAGGATGATTAAGGACATGGGTGCGGTCCCGGCCATTCAACTGGGCCATACGGGTCGCAAGGGAAGCGAGCAAAAGCCTTGGGAAGGCAAGCTGCAAATCGCCCCAGACCATCCCGATGGCTGGCAGGTACGCGGTCCCTCGCCCATTCCATATGGCGGGCGCTTTCCCTATGCTGTGCATGAACTCACCGTTGACGAGATTCATGCGTTGCACCGGGCCTATGCGTCCGCCGCAAAACGCGCCATCGCGGCTGGCTTCGAGTGGCTAGAGATGCACTTCGCGCACGGTTATCTTGGCGCGAGTTTTTTCTCACCACTGGCAAATCAACGCACGGATGCTTACGGCGGAACGCTCGAGAATCGGCTGCGATTTCACCGCGAGGCGCTGGATGCGGTGCGTGCCGTTTGGCCTGAGCGCCTACCGCTCACGATGCGCCTGGTGACGGATGATTACCACGAAGACGGCGTGCAGTTTGAAGAAGCGGTCTGGGCGGTCGCGCAGTTGAAGAACCACGGCCTTGATCTGGCAGACTTGAGCATCGGTCTGAACACCGACAACATGCGTGAGCCTCCCTTCGCTCGCGCTGCTTTCATGGTAGAGCGGGGCAGTCGCGTCCGTCGCGAGGTCGGAATTCCGGTGGCGGTTAGCTGGAACCTAGGGCAGCCTGCAGTGGCGAACCAGGTGATACGCGAAGAACTCGTCGACTTGGTGTTTCTCGGGCGACCAGCGCTTGCTAACCCACATTGGCCAATCTGGGCGGCGCGTGAGCTTGCTCACGAAGACCCTTTCTCGCTGCTGCCGCGCGACTGGTCGTGGTGGTTGAAGAACCGGCCGGGCTCCGAAAATTCGCACGGCTGGCCGCCGCCCGCGATCGCCGGTTGAGGGCGCTTGCTCAGACGGCTATGCGCGCTTAGCCTATGGGGTAGGGTGGGTGAAAATAGGAAACACACGACTCCAATTATCTTGATGTATCATGCTATTTCAAGATATATCAAGATGAGGTGCTTTTATGGCTACTGCTGCACGCGAAAAGTTTTCTTCCCAAGCCTCGCCAGACGTGTTGACCGCATTACGTCAAATCGCTGAGTTGCAAGGGCGGCAATTTCAGGCTGTGCTCGATGAGGCTCTGCGTGATTACATTGACCGCCAGCAAAAGACCCGACCCCGTCGTCACGTGATGGCGTCATTTGCGTCTAGTCTTGATGAATTCGATCATCTGTACCGCGAACTCGCGAAGTAAGCCGTGCAGCGCGATTATTTAACCGTGGCCGATGTGCTCGGTATGCACACGATCCTAATGCAAAGGTACGGCGGCGCGAGCGGTGTTCGTGACCCAGGTGCCTTAGAGGCAGCCCTGTTTAGACCACAAACGGGTTACTACCCCGACATCATCGCTGAGGCTGCAGCGCTGCTAGAAAGCCTAGCTATTAATCATCCGTTTGTAGATGGCAATAAGCGCATCGCTTTTGCAGCGACTGACGTGTTTCTGCGTATTAATGGTTGGTGTCTAAAGAGGCAACCGATGGTGATCCACACAGAGATGCTAAAGATGTTGGAGGCTGGCACGTTTGATATCGCCCACCTCGAACCTTGGATTCGAGAGTTTGCGATGACTCACGAGTGATGGCAGTTAGTATCTCTGCCGCTCCAAACGTGGGTACACTCTTCTCGTCGAATTTGGCCTAACCTTAAATGAAGAGATGTACTGAGTATGAAAAAAATCACCTCAATGATGCTTGCAGGCATAGCTCTTGCGATAGCGAGCGTATCTGCGTTTGCACAGTCTTGGCCAATGCGGCCGATTCGCCTGATCGTTCCATTTACTCCGGGAGGCGGCGTAGACCTCACCGGACGTGTCCTCGCGCCCAAGCTCTCTGAGGCGCTCGGGCAAACGGTGATAGTAGAAAACCGCGGGGGTGCTGGTGGGTTAATCGGCGTCGATCTTGGCGCAAAAGCGTCACCAGACGGCTATACCGTCGTCATTGGCACGATTGGCAATATCGCTATCGCACCTCACCTGCAAAGCAAGATGCCGTATGACCCTCAGAAAGACCTTGTACCTATTAGCCAACTCGCCAACGCACTCAACGTGATGGTGATCAATCCTTCGGTGAAAGCCACAACCGTCAAAGAGTTTATTGCGCTAGCCAAGAAAGAAGGCAGCAATATAAGTTACGGCTCTTCAGGATCAGGCGCCACGGATCATCTGGCGGGCGAGGTGTTCAACACACTTGCGGGCATGAAGATGACGCACATTCCCTATAAAGGCGGGGCCCCGGCGATGATTGATCTGGTAGGTGGCCAGGTGCAGGTCATATTTGCTACGGTATCGACTGCAATCAGCTCAATCCAGGGCGGCAAGGTTCGGGCCTTGGGTATGACCGGCAATCAGCGCTATGAAAGTCTGCCCGAAGTGCCAACGATCGCCGAAGCAGGTCTTGTTGGTTTTGACGTCAGCGGCTGGTATGGCTTGTATGCTCCTACCGGCACACCAAAAGACATCATCACAAGACTCAACGCAGAAGTCGTCAAAATCTTAGCGATGCCAGACGTGAAGGCTCGATTACTCGATGCGGGCATCATCGCGACCTCTAGCTCGCCACAAGCCTTCGCCGCCTACGCGCAGGCCGAGACCAAAAGATGGGCCAAGGTCGTCAAGGACGCCAATATCAAGACCGAATAAGTGCTTGCAAAAAATTGCAGTGCACGGTGTTTTGGAGGGGAACCTAGGGTACCCCTCCTTTCATTTGCAATCAGAGTCGCTCAAAGCCTACAGCGCGACTCACCCAGCGCGCTACATTGAACATCTGACGATCAGCGCCGCGCCTCGCAATGAGCTGTACACCAACCGGCAGTCCGTTGGGGCCAGTAAATAGCGGTAGGGTTATCGTCGGCACGTGAAGAGTCGTCCAGAGCAGACTGAACGATGGGTCGCCGGTCGCCTCAAGACCAGGGGGCGCCTCGCCTGCCACCGCTGGAGTGAGCAGCACGTCGTAGTCTCTAAAGAGATCGTCCATCTGTAGGCGGCTGCGCTCGGCAAACTCGCGCGAACTTCTGTATTGCTCGAAGCTGCCTGTGAGTCCGTCATGGATGCGTCCATGACGCAGACGCTCGCTAATCATGTCAAAGTGGTGATCGATCTCCCAAGTGCGGTTACGCGCGAACTCGAAACTCGATATCCAACGATGTGCATCCGGAATGCGATCGAATGACTGCGGCAACGTCACGTCTTGTAAGCGAGCTCCGGCTTTCGAGAGCATTGTTGCGCAATGCTGGAGTAAAGTCTTCGTTGAGTCATCGCATTTATCCCAGAAAATTGAGCGGCAAAAACCGACGCGCGGTGCAGCGTCGACTGGACTGGGCAACGGTTCGGGTTTGACGCACAAGAGTACGTCACGGTAAAGCGCGACGTCGTCGATCGATCGAGCGATCAGACCGAGTGTGTCAAGAGACTCTGCAACTTCCATCACACCTGCAAGGGGTAGGTCGCCCCACGTTGGACGGTAACCCACGCATCCGCTGAACGACGCAGGCCTGATCGTTGAAGCAGTCGTCTGCGTGCCGATCGCGAGTGGCACCATATGGTCACCCACTGCGGCGCCTGAGCCGCTCGATGATCCGCCCGGCGTACGTGTTGGATCCTGTGGATGCTTCGTCTTGCCTGGCGTTAAGTTGGCGAACTCGGTGGTCACGGTCTTGCCCATGATCAGACCGCCCGCGCGGCGCGTGAGCGCAACACACGCGGCATCTATCCGCGGCTGATACCGCGCATGAATGACCGTGCCGTATTCGGTCGGCATGTCGAAGGTATCAATGAGATCCTTTATCCCCACTGGAACGCCTTGTAGCGGCCCACGCCGACCAGTTTGATCGAGGATGCGCGACTGTGCGATTGCGAGATCCGGGTCTAGGTACTGCCAGGCCTGAACATCGGGCTCACGCTCTTCGATATGGGCCAGACAGGCACGAGTGACTGCCTCACACGTCGACTTACCGTCTTGAATCGCTTGTACGATCTCTGTGGCTGTTAGGCGATGCAAGTCCTTCATGATTTCACTTGAAGCATTGTGCGCGACATAAAAATGGATGGAGCTAAGAGTTATATACCGAACACATCGTATACCTCGCCCATGTTGTTGCGACGCAGCATTCTCAAAAAGTTATAGGGTCAATCTGCCGTCGCGTCCCAAGACTCTCCTATACTGAAGCATCTAAACCGTTTTCAGGTGACTTCTGTGTACTCTAATTCAAACTCCAACCGTTATCTGGGCTTAATTTCAGGCGTGTTGCTGGCCTGTTCGGCCTTGTTTTTTGGTGTCGCTCAGGCCCAGCAAACTTTACGAGTCACCACCATCCCCGAAGAGGCTGCTACCGAGCAAATGCGCAAATTTGGTCCACTGACCAAATATCTTGAGCGCACGACAGGGATGAAGGTTAGCTTCGTACCCGTTAACGACTACCCAGCAGCGGTAGAGGCCTTGGTCAATAAGCAGGTGGAACTGGTCTGGTTCGGAGGCTTTACCTATGTACAGGCTCAAATCCGTTCTGGCGGAAAGGTTGTGCCGATTGCGCAGCGCGAAGAAGACACCAAGTTTCGCTCGGTTTTCATCACGCAGAAAGACTCCGGTATCAAACAGCTGTCAGATCTAAAGGGCAAGCAAGTGAGTTTTGGCTCGCAATCCAGCACCTCGGGCCATCTCATGCCGCGTTCTTTCTTATTGGATGCGGGGATCAATCCAGATCGAGACTTTAAGCGCGTTGCTTATTCGGGGGCGCATGATGCCACGATCGCGTCGGTTGTGAGTGGTCGCGTGGATGCCGCAGCGCTAGATATCACAGTTTGGCAAAAATTCGTGAATGAAAAAAAGGTGGACACCAGCAAGGTGGACGTCTTTTACACTACGCCTCCTTACTTTAATTACAACTGGTCGGTTCATGCCGATATGCCTGCCGCGTTGCGTGAAAAAATCACCAACGCTTTGCTTGCTCTCGATATGAATACTCCCGAGGGTAAAGAAATACTGACGCTCAATCGCGCCAGCAAATACATTCCCACGACCCCAGAGAACTATAAGGGCCTCGAGTCAGCGGGCAAAAGTGCAGGTCTTATTAAATAATGTCTGGCCTACGTCTTGAGTTGAAGGGCGTTTGCGCCCGTCATCCTGCCGCGACCAAAGAGTCTCGCCCCGCTATAGACGCACTATCGTTGACGATTGAACCGGGTGAGCACGTCGCGGTCATCGGGCCTTCGGGGGCTGGAAAAACCACCTTGCTTCAGTTGTTGGGTGCAGCTCTTAAGCCCTCGGTAGGGCATGTGACGCTTGACGGCCAGTCGGTTTGGACGCTTTCGACTCGAGGTCTGCAGCAGCAGCGTGGCCGACTGTTTTATGCGCCACAAACTCCGCCGCTTCCACCACGACAGCGGGTGATCGTTTCATTACTCGCAGCCAAGCTGCCTGCGTTGTCTTTGTGGCAAAGCCTGAAAAACTTGTTGTATCCACAATATGTCGAAGAGGTTGCTGGGGCGTTGGCGCAATTCGATCTGCAAGAAAAGTTATGGGATCGCGTCGATCGTCTGTCCGGCGGCGAGCGTCAACGGGTGGGTTTGGCGCGTGCGTTATTAGCGCCGGCGAAACTTTGGCTGGTGGACGAACCTCTGTCCGCCCTCGATCCGACGCGTGCCCGACAGGCCATCGCAACGCTCTTGCGTGAGGCGAGTGCGCGAGGTGTCACGCTAGTGACGACTTTGCATCAGGTCAAGGTTGCCACCGCTGAGTTTCCCCGAGTGCTTGGCTTGCGCGAGGGAAAACTAGTCTTTGATTTGCCCGGGCACGCTGTGTCAGAAGAAATTTTAGCCAAGCTTTATGCGCAGTTCGAGTACGAGCTCGCTTTAGTCGAGGCGCCTGTCGCGCCTCAAGAACAGCTCCCAGCGGCCAAACGAGAAAACCGCGTGGGTTGCGCCTGAGCGCGATGATGAAGACTGGGCCCGTCTCGACTTCAGTCAGCAAAGATCCCCCGTTGAGAGATCCCGCTTGGACGCGTCGTGTGTTCTGGTTTGTCGTGGCGTGTGTGCTGCTTTGGCCCGCTTTGGTCAGTACAGAGTTTCGGCCCTGGGTATTTTTCGAAACAGAAAACCTAAAGGTCACCACGCGCTTTTTAGCCGAATTTTTTCCGCCAGCACTGAACCCCGAGTTTTTGGAGTTGGTCGCCCGTGAAGCCTGGCGTACGGTAGCGATCGCCACGGCAGGGACGTTTCTAGCCCTGTTGCTTGCGATCCCCTTGACGCTACTGTCGACGACGGTGCTATCGGTGTCCTCTCTGTCTGGTCGTATGCACGCGTTGCCTTTTATCATCAGACAGTTGATCCGCTGGCTCTTGATTCTTTTGCGCAGTGTGCCTGAGCTTATTTGGGCGCTCGTCTTTGTGCGAGTGGTGGGGCTTGGTCCGGCTGCCGGAGTCTTGGCGATCGCTTTGACCTACGCCGGAATGCTGGGCAAAGTGTATGGCGAAATTCTAGAGAGCGGCGAGCGCGAACCCGCTACGGCCCTATTAAGAAATGGCGCGGGCCGTATGCAGACTTTTTTCTTTAGTATTTTGCCTTGCAATGCCAAAGAGCTGACGAGCTATACGATTTATCGCTGGGAGTGTGCGATCCGTGCCTCCACAGTGTTGGGTTTTGTCGGTGCGGGTGGCTTGGGTCAGCAAATGGACAACTCGATGCGCATGTTTAACGGTTCCGAAGTCGCCACGATGTTGATTGTTTTTATTTTGTTGGTCGGGCTCGCGGATCTCTTGAGCACTTGGATGCGGCGGGCACTGCAATGAGTCAATCCACCAATGATCGATCGCCGTCAGCACAACCTCAGGGCGCGCCGCAACGCCCTCGTCACTGGATGCGTCTGGACTCGCCAGTATGTTGGTCCCTGGTTGGGACTGTTGCTCTGATTATTTTCAGTTTTTGGTCTCTTGATTTGCAACTCGCGCGCGTGCTGTCTGTTGAGAGTCTTGGTCGCATGGGCAAGTTTTTGGGTGAGCTCATGTCACCCAATCTAGAGCCGGTTTTTTTAAGCAAGTTGTTGCAAGCTAGTCTGGAAACCTTGGCGATGTCCGCGGTGGGGACTCTGCTCGCGGCGTTTTTTGGTTTACTGTTGGCCGTGCCCGCGAGCCGCAGTTACGCCGGCGATCCCGCGCGCTGGCGGTTTTTGACACGACTGGTGCTTAATGCCTTGCGTGCCATTCCTGAACTCGTCTGGGCTGCCTTGCTGCTAATTTCTGCTGGTTTGGGGCCGTTTGCCGGCACGCTGGCCTTAGCCTTGCACACAACAGGCGTCTTAGGGCGTTTATTTGCCGAGTCAATCGAAAATGCGCCGCAACATGCCGCCTCGGCTCTGCGTGTGCAGGGGATTGGAGAAGGGCGCGTATTCTTATATGCAACACTTCCGACGGTTTCTCCTCAATTAATGTCCTACTCGTTGTATCGTTGGGAGAATAATATCCGTGCGGCTGCCGTGTTGGGTGTGGTGGGTGGCGGTGGTCTAGGTCAAATGTTGTCGTTTCATATGGGCTTGTTTCAAATGCAAGAAACAAGCAGTATTCTTGCTGCGATGATTTTGCTCGTGATTCTCGTGGATACCTTGTCTTATTTCGCAAGACGCTTATTGTCACGCTGAGGCCAATGAAGTGGGTGCCGACGCTCGATTTTTCATGTATCAAAATAATGGATGGTTGAATATGTACAGTATTCTTAGCCCTTTTCGTTTTGGTGTGGTGCTCGCCTTGTCGAGCTGTTGCGCGATCGTTGCGGCGCAACCCCGCCAAGCGCCTGGTGAAACCAGCGTGTCCGTTGGGGCCACGGGCTTAAGTCAATTCAACACGCGTATTGTGGATAGTGGTAGTTTCAGTTGGCAGGACGCTTCGTTCAATGTCAATGTCACGCGACAAATCACTAGCGAATTTTCTGCCGGAGCGAGTGCCCGTTACAGCTATCAGAACTGGTCATGGAGCAATCTGAATACCTTGGGCGGCCAAGCACCTTGGACGGCTATCAATACACCAGGTTTGGGGTTGAATTTTGCTTACTCACCGAGCCCTCAGTGGCGTTTCGGTTTTTCACCAACCCTTGAGTGGTCGGGTGAAACAGGTACGGGCACCGGAGGCACGGCGACCTATGGCGCCGTGCTGAGCGCAGCGCATACTTTTTCGAAAGACTTAACGCTTGGCGTTGGTGCGGGTGTATTTCGCCAGATCGATCAAACCAAGGTGTTTCCCTATCTGCTAGTGAACTGGAACATCACAGACAAGTTGAGGCTAAGCAACCCTCTGCCAGCAGGCCCTTCTGGTGGGGCCGGACTTGAGTTGTCCTACGCATTTAACGATCGTTGGACCTTAGGTGGGGGCGGCGCCTATCGTTCGTACCGGTTTCGCTTGAATGAAAATAGTCCAGTGGCTAACGGCATTGGTCAAAATAGTTTTGTGCCGATTTTTGCGCGGCTGTCATACTTTATAGACCGGACCGCACGCGTTGATTTGTATGCCGCAGCCACGACCGCCGGCCGTTTGTCTGCGACCGATAACTCGGGTACGACACTGCTCAGCACGAACTATCAGACTGGTTTTGCCATGGCACTGTCGTTTTCAAAGCGATTTTAAACGCCAATGTGCGGCTTATTTGTTTCTGAAGAGTAGGGTTAGTAAGGTTTAACCAAGTGCGCGGAAATCCTCCCCGTTCAGGGGGAGGATGAATAGCGCGGACACTGCAGGTCTCCGGTTCGAGCCCAGTTGAGGGGTCATGAATTCAAACGGCCTTGATACGGAAACATCTTAAGGCCGTTTTTTTGCTGTTTAGGAAACAGACCGCCCAATAAAAACCATAAAGCTGGCCGAGTGTCCAACTTTACGGTGCAAGTTCAGTAGGCGGTTTTTAGAAAAATTACTTCAACAATTCTGCTGTTAAATCATTTTTCGGGTAGGGTAACTGATCAATGACCCATGTTTTTGATTTGCCAGATTTAAACACCTGATTGAGATCAATCTCGATAAAGTTTGTGCGATTTGCGTAGTTTGTAATCTTCATACGGTTATTGTTCAAATCTTTCAGATTGACCCATTGTGTGTAGTCGGAAACAACCTGCTTACCATCTGTCGAACGGGCAACGCCGGCGGGCATGTCAACGTTATTCAAGAAATGCCCGGCCAATTGAATCGCTTCAGCACTATTTGCTGATTGATAAGCAAACTGCTTGAGATAAGCTTGTCGAACAAAACGGGAAGGTGGGGTGTAATCTGCAGACAAGCCTAGCAAACCGCCACCCTGTCCCAGTTCTGTCACGTTTGTACCATTCACCGCGATAGAGGTTGTTGCAGTCGCGGTGAGTGATACATAGTTTCTAACATTGTTGAGATGCCAGTCATAGGTTGGTGCGTTGGTCAGTACGCCCGCTACATTTTCATGAATCACCATCTGACCTTTTACAAACTCTACGATGATGCTCTCACCGGTTCGATCTGTTAATACAAAATGTAACCAAGGAGGAGTTGGAATACCCTTGACTTCGCTTGCGTCATACCAGACTTTGTATTTTGGAATTTCAGTGCGCAGTTCTTTGACTGACCCAAACATCCCTAAGATAAAGCCTCCAAAGTTCATCACAGAAACATAGTTTTTATCTTGAGGAGTGACGGTTTGGTACTCAGTAAAACCAGGTAAAAAATTACCGCTGATAGCCAAGCCCGCCTCATTTTGCCCTTCTAGATAGGCAGGCGAACCCTGCAATACCCCAGGCGCAACCCCAACAAACGCATACTTGCTAGCTAGGGTTGTTGCAGGTAGTTTCATTGAAGCTGGCGCATTCATCGAGATGTTTGTGCCCTTTGGGTTTGCAATCAGCTCCCACTTCATGTCAAAAGCCCACTCCATGGTCCTTCCCGCAACAACAGAGCCATCTTTTGCGATGACGTTAACGGCTGTACAGGCATTGCCAATCAAGGGCGTGAACGCGAAGGTGGTTGCAACGAATACTGCGACTAATTTTTTAATAACTTTTTGTTTCATAGAGGATCCTTTAGGTAGACAGAAGTAGAATTCAAAACAGTCTTCTGGTTTGGTTTACTGCTTGATTTACTCGATGGACAAAGTGCCGGTTCTTGAGCAGGATTCTCGTCCTAGGGTGCACGCGTGCGTAATTGCCGCGGTTGAGACTGAAAAAGTACGTGCAGCACCACCGGCAGTGAGCATGGTCACCAATCGAACCCCACACACTGCCGATTTGTCAGAAAACAAATCAGTCAAACCGAATGGCGACTTTACCCAGCAAGGTGTTTTGTTCGACGTATTGCTTGGCCGCCGGCAATTCATCGAAGAAAAACGTGCGATCAATGACTGGGACGATGCGACCATCGGCAATGGCGGGCATGACCTCGCGCTCGAAGCCACGTTGAGCCACCGCACGCATCGCCGTTGATAGGGGGGCATTCGAAAGCCCAAAAATTTGCAGGCGTTTGCCATGTACCGGCTCAATATCGAGCCCAGTCAGCATTTGCCCGTCAACATAGCCGACAACTGCCAGACGGCCGAAATCAGTGAGGACTCCAAGACACCCTGCAAAAGCGCTGCCACCCACCAGATTCACCGCAAGTTTGACACCGGCGCCGCCTGTCATCTTCAGTGCTTCTTCTGTAAAGTTTTCGCCACGCGCGAGTATGCCGGCGTCGAGACCAAGCTCCTTTAAGCGCGTAAGCTTTTCTGCGGATCCAGAGGTGCCGATGACCTTGGCACCGCACATCTTTGCGATTTGGACTGCAGCGACACCGACGCCAGAGGATGCCCCGGTAATTAATACCCAGTCGCCATGTTGTAGACCACCGAATTGCAATAGTGCCTCGTATGCGGTGATATAGGCAATCGGAATCACAGCGGCCTGTTCCCAGTTTAGGCAAGCCGGAATTGGCGTGAGTAGGGACGCTTCAGTCGTCACGTATTCAGAAAAACAGCCCTTGGCGCGGAACATGACGCGGTCGCCGACCGCAACTCCGCTGACATTGGCACCAATTGCTTCTACCTCACCGGCACCATCGACGCCGGCGGGACGCCCGCCTTTGGCGCTATGCAGCTTAATGGCGCCCATGATGTCGCCACGATTAATACTGGAGGCACGCACCCGCACCAGCACCTGATCGGCACCGGGTGTCGGCACGGGAAGCTCGCGTAGTTCAAGTTCGGTCCCGTTCGGGGTCTTGTTGATCCAGTAAGATTTCATCAAAGTGCTCTCTAGATATTCGATAAAGATGACGATTTTAATGCCGGGCCCTTAGAGCACGGTGTTGGGTGTTCTGCTAGACCAATTGCCTCAGGGGAAGAAAAGGAGTCCCAAGAGACAAAAGCCAAGGCAAAATGAGATTAACACGCAGGTTTCGCACGCAGCGACCTACCCTTGTCTAGTAAAGATAAAGGGAAAGAGCTTGGCGTTTGCGATACCGTACGAAATATTACAGCTTTTGAGTAAAACGCTATCTGAAAAAAATGCTGCTAAATCCGTTGCTTAGTAAACTCGTTGAACAAGAAGTCGTGAACAATTGTCGTAACCGGTTGCGCTTATTCGATTAACGTTGGAACACTAGTGATCTATCCTATGAGACTCATTCATCTGAGCCTTACTGCACTATTGAGTTTGTTCGCGACTGGCTGGGTGCAAGCGCAAAGCTTGCCAGAGGCCGTCGCAATCGCGCTATCTCAATATCCAACAATCTTCGCAGCCCAAGCAAGTCAACAAGCCGCAGAGCATGAGGTCACTCGTGCGCAAGCTGCTTATTGGCCGCAGGTAAGCTGGACGGGTACTTACAGTTACTACAATACCGGATCGGTACCAAGCACTTGGATTCAATCGCCCACCGTTAGCCTCAATCTCTGGTCTGGCGGACGAATCTCAGCTGACGTGGATCGCGCGCGTGCTCAAGTTGATGCGAGTAGGCATTCGGTTGATATCACGCGCGATCAGGTGGCCCAACTGGCAGTACAAGGCTATTTAAACTGGGCGCGTAGCCAAGAGTTAGAGCGAAGTGCTCGAGAAAATCACTTAGCACACCAAAGACTGCACGCCCTCGTTTCAAAAATGGTCGAGGCCGATCCTGGGCGTAGCGTAGACCTTGAGCAAGTCCGTGCACGACTGGCAGGTGCTCAATTGATGCTTGAACAAAATAAAGCGGGTCTTGCCATTGCGGCAGAACGCGTTCGAAGAATGCTATTGGGTGTTGTGCCACGAGAGCCTTCAGGCCTTGACATCGCACCTGCTCAAATGCCCGCCTCATTAGAGGTCGCCCTAACGTATTTAGGCGATACCAATCCCATCATTGCCCGACAGTTAACGACATTAGCCGTTGCTCGGGCTAATTTGGCGAGTGCCAAGTCGCAACACTCTCCACAGATAACGGCCACCTACGGAAAACAAACGTTTCAAGGAACAGCTCAAGGTGACTATGTCGCTCAAGTGATGCTGACCGTACCAATCTTTCAAGGAGGCGCCACCTATGGCGCGACGCAGTCCGCGATTGCTCAACTTGAGGCAGCAGAATATAGTTTGAAGGAAGCTCGTATCACGCTTCAAGAAAACCTTAGAACCAATTGGATCAACTGGATCAGTGCTCAAGAACGCTTTAAAGTTGCCGACCAACAGGTCGCTCATGGCGCAAAAACGCTCGCTGGTTATTGGCAACAATACCAGGTCAGTCGCCGTCAAATGAATGAAATTCTCAATGTTCAAAATGAATTATTCACGTTTCAAGTTAATAAAATCTCAGCTCGCTTCGATGCGCTTAATTTTCGAATTGCTGTCTTAGCGAGTATCGGCCGTGTGGCGAGCGGCTACAGCATGTCGATGCAAAAAGCAGACCCAGGAGTTTCTCAAAAACAACCCTTAACTAAAATTTCACCCTCGGGCATGACTCCTAATTCGTTCTCAGTCAAAAACGAGCCCTAATTTTTGATATGTCTAGATTTTGAATACATCAAATCCGCAACCAGCATCATCGCAAGCAGATGCCGTGCACTGGTTTGGAGGCACTTTATGGCGCTTTCGTAGTTTTTATATCGACTCAATGCTTGCCACCGTCATGGCGAATGTGCTGACCTTGGCATCGATATTTTTTACAATGAATGTCTACAATCGGATCGTGCCAACTCAGGCCTACGTGTCCTTATGGACTCTCGCAATTGGCACAGCGCTCGCGATTGTTTTTGAATTTCTGATGCGCTGGTTCAAGGCCCATCTGATCGATATCGGTGGCAAAAAAGCCGACCTAGAGATCAACGCAACGCTTCTGCAAGAAATTATGACGATTCGACTTGAGCACGGACCGAATTCCGTCGGAATCTTCGCTAGTTCGATGCGCGATTTCGATGCACTCAGAGATTTTTTCTCTTCGGCCTCTTTGGTGCTGGTCACCGATCTGCCGTTTATTTTTTTATTTTTGTTTTTGATCGGGATCTTAGGTGGACCACTTGTGGTCATTCCCGCGCTGATTATCCCGATCTTATTGCTAGTGGGGTTGATTGCCCAACCAGGATTGAATCGTGCCATTCGTCAAAACATGAAAGAGGCAGGTGATCGACAAAGCGTCCTGGTTGAATCTGTGCTCAATCTTGAACTGCTCAAGGCTCACAACGAGCAGCGCTATTTGCAAGCTCGCTGGGAGCGTGCCAACCTAGCCAGCGCTGAGTCTTATAAAGAGTTGAGATCGATCTCTAACATGATGACCGGTTTGACGGTCATGCTGCAGCAGCTGACTACGATCGGCATGGTGGTGTATGGCGTCTACCTCATACACGAGAGAGATTTGAGCTTGGGAGCGCTCATCGCTTGTGTGTTGCTAGCGGGTCGGGCGCTCGCACCCCTCAGCAACGTGATGTCACTGGCGGCACGATTTCAACAAGCCCTCAGTGCTCTCGACACGCTAAGCGGGCTCATGAAGCGGCCTCGCGATTTTGATCCAACAATGCAATACGCAAGCTTGACTCATTTCACGGGTGCGCTCGAGTCGCGAGAGCTACAATTTTCCTACCCAAGCGCACTGAATGTGCCCGTGCTCAAGCAAGTGTCAGTGCGGATGAATCCTGGCGAGCGTGTTGCGTTTGTCGGTGCAGTCGGAAGCGGGAAGAGCACTTTTTTGCGCACGATGGCCGGCTTGTACACGCCGCTGGCGGGTGAGGTCAGGATCGACGGCATCAATATGTCGCAAATTAATCCGGCAACGTTGCGTCAGCGGATCGGATACATCGGACAAGAAACGCAATTATTTTTTGGTACCCTCAGGCAGAACTTGATGCTATCGAACCTCTCGATCACCGATAGCCGCATACTCGACGTGTTAAAGAAAATCGGCCTATACGAGTTGGTGGCCAAGCATCCAAGAGGCTTAGATATGCATTTATCTGAGGCGGGAGGAGGTATTTCTGGGGGACAACAACAGTTGGTTGCGATCGCGCGTTTGATGTTGCGAGATCCGGTCTACGTTTTTATGGATGAGCCGACGTCCCACATGGATGCGCAGACTGAAGCCTTGGTCCTATCTGCGCTTGAGCCATGGCTAGACGGCAGAACAGTTTTGCTTTCCTCGCATCGTACCCAGTTGTTGAGACTCGTCAACCGAGTTGTGGTTTTCGAGCGAGGTAGTATCCTCGCAGACGGAAGTCGAAATGATTTTGTTCGTTCTTTGCGTGCAGAGCGCATAAAGACGAAAGAGCCCAAAGCGACTTCATCGGTCGCAGCACAGCAAGCAACAAACTCTCGCTATACGATAAATTGGCAGTTTAAAAAATAAGTATGCAAAATCTTGATTCCGACGAGAAAAGCGCAAGCCGTACTTTGTTGTTGGTATGTTTGTTGACGTTAATTGTTGCGTTGAGTTGGGCCGCTTTATTTCAGTTAGATGAAGTTACCACTGGGCATGGCAGAGTGATCCCCTCGAGTCGCGAGCAACAGATACAAAGTTTGGATACCGGCATTCTAGAAAAAATGTATGTGCAAGAAGGACAGACTGTCGAAAAAAATCAGCCTCTTCTTAGGCTAGATGATTCGAGAAGTAACCCCATCTACTTAGAGGCGAAAGAGAAATGGCTCGCTCTTTCTGCACAAGCAGCCAGGCTAAGGGCCGAGGCAAACGATCGTCCGATTGAATTTTCGAAAGAAGTGTTGCTAGAGCCCGAGATCGCAGCGCGAGAGCGGCATACCTTTGAAATCCGCAAACGAACATTGACCGATCAAGTCGCAGCCATGAAGCGATCGCTCGCCACGATCGATCGAGAAATGACGTTAGTGAGTCCTTTAGTGAAACAAAGAGTGATATCTGAAGTCGATTTACTGCGTTTGCAGAGGCAAAAAGCAGACCTAGAAGGTAGTATCGCCGAGAGATTGAACCGTTATCTCAGCGAGGCCGCAAACGAACTCGTTCGCGTAGAGTCCGAACTTGCCCAATCGCGAGAAAATATGCGTGCCCGAGCGGATGCTTACAATCGGTCGACGATCGTCTCACCGATGCGCGGTGTTGTTAAAAACATTCTGGTCAATACAATCGGTGGTGTGATTCAGGCTGGTCAAAACATTGTTGAAATTGTGCCGCTCGATGAGCAACCGATTGTCGAGGCCTTTGTGAAGCCTTCAGAGATCGCGTTCTTAAAAACTGGTCAATCAGCCACCGTCAAACTGAGCGCTTATGACTACAACAAGTACGGGGGGTTGGCTGGGGTACTCGAACATCTCAGTCCAAACACCATGCGTGATGAAAGTAAGCCTCGGCGTCCCGGGACGCCTCCCGTCGATCTTGAAGAGGCCTATTATCGAATCTTAGTGCGAATCACGGATCCAGACCTCAGTCGCAAAGGAATGGTCATGACCCTCTTGCCTGGCATGACCGCAATTGTTGAGTTGCGAACCGGACAGAAAACGGTCTTAGACTATCTGATCGGCCCCATCAAAGCCTTGAGCGAGGCCTTACGCGAGCGATGATGGCAGGGGCAGAGCGCCCGAAGCAGCGCTCACTGCTACCCACACAACAATTTGCTCCTTTATTACACAGTCAGAAGCCCTGCAGAGTGATCCACTTCGGGTACGTACGCCGCAACCGGTGGTACGTAAGCTGAAACAGTCACGGGAGCCGCAACGGGCGAGACAATCGAGCTTGCAGCCTCAGAATGGTCACTTGAAACTAAACTCGTTGCGCTTGTAGAGCTCGTAGAACTTGTAGAACTTGTAGAACTTGTAGAACTTGTAGAGGTTGCGACCTTCTCGCTGATCGACTCAGAAGAATCATTTTTTTGCACTGCGCTACCCGACACAGTAGAGCTCGTGCCAGCGTCAGAGGTGGCTAACGAGGCCGCAACCGTCGATGAGTTAGATCCAAGAGAGGTATCTGACGCTGTCGCTGAAACCTTAATCGTTGTCGAGTCAGTCGGGGTGTCAGACACTAACTCCTTCGTGTTGTTGCTGGTGGTAGTCGTGTCAGACACTAACTCCTTCTTGGCGCTGGTGGTAGTCGTGTCAGACACTAACTCCTTCGTGGTGTTAGTGGTCGTTGAGTCAGACGCTAAAGTCTTTGTGGTGCCGACTTCGCTGGCCGAAAGCGTTGAGTTGCCGGTTTTGCTGCTGCTCGTGCTCGAGGAGACCGCTGCTGCAGACACAGGAGCCAAGCTCACTGTCGTCGTAACAAAATCAGCAGAAGTTAACTTCGCGATCGTTGTATTGGCTACCACAGCTAAAAATTCGCCCGAGACACTCTGAATCAAGGCATTGGCTTTTGCGGTGTTCGTGCCGTTACCTTGGCTAATCATGAGGTCTTTGAAAGTGAGCGCTCCAGATAAGCCAAAGACATCCGCACCATCGGTAAAGTCAAGCACAGTATCCGCCTGTGCCACCGTGGTACCGCCACCTCCCGTCGTTAAGACAAAGGTGTCGCTGCCCAGTCCGCCCGTAAGTTTGTCGGCCCCAAGACCGCCCATCAAAACATCGTCGCCTAGCCCGCCTATAAGCCTATCAGCGCCTCTGCCTCCTACCAAGGTATCGGCATTCAAAGAACCCGTGAGTGTCACTTTAACTGAGCTGTTGGCATTGCTGACAAGCCAACCACTCGAACCGGTCACCGCAGCGAGGTTAACGTTAAAGCCTGTTGTTTGAATGCTCACTCGGCCTGAGTTACTCGTTGACGAGTTCGCAGTCCAGGCTTGAGCGATCGCTATATTGGCTGCAGCGCCAGTGCTGATGGCCACTTGATCTGCACCACCCAAGCCAAGATCAGAAATTGTATCCGTGCCAAAGTCCACCTCAAAGCGATCTATGCCACGGCCACCCACTAGGGTGTCATTACCAGCGCCACCGTTAAGCAGGTCGTTGCCTAGCCCCCCGTTGAGTGAGTCTGCGTTGCTACCACCAATCAAGGTGTCAGAGCGTACCGATCCAAGGACACTGACAGCCACCGCGCTTGAGGCGTTGCTGACGGTCCACCCATAAGTACCCGAGGCCGCATTCAAATTCACATTATTGCCGGCTGCGATCAAATTGGCTGTGCCTGAATTAGTCGTCGTCGTTGACGCAGTCCAACTCGTGGCTAATGTCGCGTTGACTTTCGCTCCTGCCAAAACCACAATCGAGTCTGCACCACCCACACCCAAATCGGTTACTGTGTCAGTACCTGAGTCAATCACAAATTTGTCGACTCCCGTACCACCGGTCAAAAGATCTGCGCCAGCGCCGCCGGTCAGTGTGTCGTTGCCCGCGCCACCTGATAACGTATCCGCGGCAGTGCCACCCACCAGCGAATCCGCTTGGGCTGAACCGGTCAAGGTGACTTGTTGGGTGTTACCTGCATTGCTGAGTTTCCAGCCATTGGGGCCAATGGCTGCGGCTAGATTCAGGTTGAAACCGCCACTGACAACGGTAGCTGTACCAGTGTTGCTAGTCAGACTCGTTGCGGTCCAGTTGGTCACGGCAGTCGCTTTCGCAGTGGCACCCAAGGAGACAAGCACTGAATCAGCCCCACCACTCCCCAGGTCTTTAATCGTGTCGGTACCCGCGTCTACAACAAATTTGTCAACACCCAAGCCACCGGTCAGGGTGTCATTACCTGCTTTGCCTGTCAGTGTGTCGTTTCCAGCGCCGCCCGTCAGTGTATCTCTACCCGAGGTGCCAACTAAATTCAAGTCCGTAACGGGTGGTGGCACTACCCCTTGAATCAACATATCTGCAACATCTAGACGGCCACCGGTCACAGTTTTGCCAACTAGAGAGGCTGTTGAATCTGTCGAGCTCAGCAAGGCAGCTCGAATTTCTGCTGCCGTCGCATTTGGATTCGCAGACGCATACAGTGCCACCGCCCCCGCGACGTGGGGAGTCGCCATTGACGTGCCGCTGAAGGTTCCGTACGAGTTTCCGGGCAGCGTGGAATAAATCGATGAGCCAGGAGCCGCGAGATCAACTTGCGTTGCACCATAACTTGAAAACGATGACAGAGCCCCTGCACTGGTTAAAGAGGCCACGGCAATGACCGAGTCGTAACCCGCGGTAGCTGTCGTGTTGTAATTAGAAGGATAACTCGCAGTCACATCGTTATTCGAAGCTGAATTACCCGCTGCAGCGATAAACAAGATATCGCTTTGGGCCGATCGAGTGATCGCGTCCTGCAGTGCGGTCGAAGCACCGCCTCCGCCCCAAGAATTGTTGGTCGCAACAAAATTTTCGCCGCTGATCGCCACTTTCGAGGCCGCAGTAAAGTAATCGATTGCTTTAACGGCGTTGGCTGTTGAGCCAGAACCGCTGGCATCCAAGAATTTGAGACCGACAAGCTCAACGTTCCAGGACACGCCTGCTACGCCAACGTTGTTCCCTCCCATTGCGCCGATGGTGCCTGCGACATGGGTGCCGTGACCGTTGTCATCGAAAGGATTGTTATCGTTATTGACAAAGTCCCAACCGACTAAATCGTCGACATAACCGTTTGCTCCGGTATCGATACCGTCAGCCCAACGCGAGTCACTTAACAAGTCAGCAGCATCGATATAACCATTCGCGTTTTTATCAGCCACGAACGCTTGGTTAGCCGTCGCATTCAAATCACTGAACGTAATCAACCCATCATAATTTATGTCACTCAGGCTGGCGTAGATCGTAGCCGGTATTTCTTTTTGATTCAGCCAAATATTCTGGTAAAGATCTTGGTGTGTGTGGTCAATCCCGGTATCAATCACACCGATAACTGTTTTAGTAGAGCCCACAAAGCCAGCTGCCCATGCTTCACCCGCCTGGCTACCATATTGATTAGCCGTTATCGTTTTGTCGCCATACATGCCCCACAAGTTACCTTGGGTGTAGCCGGGATCATTGCTAATAGCCATAATAGAAACTAGGGAGTCTTCCTCTGAGGAAGCTTGCGCGGTGCTCGATAGATTGTCTGACGAATCATCTGATGCCAGTATGTCAGCATCAATGCCACCAGACTCTGAGATATCCCAAGAGTTAGAGTCCATCTCTGCAGATGCTGCTTGGTCGGAATCCGCTTGGGCGCCAATCAGATCTAAAACTTGGGTGACGCCAACATCTAAATCGCTATCCGGAACTTGTTCAGTGAGGCTCGTTTGTGCGCCGATCTCTGTTTGCGTCTCTTGAATTGAAATGTCTGACGGTGTCTGGCCGTCAACTTGAGGCGAACCACCCGGTTCTGGTTGCGGCAATATCGTGACCAAATCATTGGGTTCAGCAAAGCGAACCGAATCGTGGCTAGAAATAATCTTAAGCGCATCTTCGACGCTGAGACCATCTCCAATTTTTACTAACACTAAACTGTCGCCAGAGGAAGGGCTTTCTGCAGCACGAATCACCTCAAGCGTTTGGCCTTGAACCGAACTAAGTGCTTGTGCCTGCGCGGCCGCGGTTGACCCAGTCTTAAACTGCACTAGGACTGTTCGAGCGGTAGACGAGGTCAAAGCCGAACCCGCCGTGGCTGAAAAATTGAAAAAGGATTCAGTTGGCAACCACGGAGAAGTGTTGGCACCCAAATAGTTCGTCTCGCCTTCAGTCACTGAATCTGTTGTTTCAGAGAGACTGGTACCTTGGTCTTTCAGAGTTGTTATCAACTTCGAATAGCTCGCCATAATTTCCTCGTAGAAGACCAGTGATTCAGTATCGAAACCGTTAACGCCGTGTCATTAAAAAATGACAACAATTGGAGTTTCAACCAAAACTTCAACCAAAACGTAAGTGAATAAAGTCACCAGCAAACGCCGTTTTACAATTTTTTGCTGTGTAATAATTTGAACGACTTAGTCCAGCGCAAGTTCAATAGCTTAATTAGTTAACGTTAGAATAAAAATATTAATAGCGCCATACAGAATCAGCGCAAAGAATCACGATTTATGATCTTTTGCCAGTGTTTTCGGTATAAAGTCTGCGTTTGCCGCTGATTGAAGCTTACCCAGAAGGGTTCTGGCTCCCTAGTTTTTTGGGACAAGGCGATCATTTCGACGGCCCAAGAATGAAAGAGGAGTGAATACCCAAAGAGTGTTGCCGCTCACTTTTTAATTGGCTATTGAAGCACTCGCGCAACGAAACCCAATATTATGATGACCCGCTTTGGGATTGCGCGATAAGTTTCTGCCTCGTTGGGTGGTGGTGAGTTCGTCTTCGCTTGAATCATGCCCGCCACCGCGAGTCGAGCGAATTGGGCCAGGTGTTTGATTTTCTCTGCCGTCGTCAGCGCTGTAGGGGTAGGGGCGATAGGCGCTGGATACCCACTCCCATTGATTGCCAGATAAGTCTAAAACTCCGTACGGGCTTGCACCCTCTGGAAACGCGTCAACCGGTGCTGATGAGTTGTAGGTCGCGCCATAAAGAGCCCGCTTGTGAGTCGGCTTTGAATTGCCCCACGGATATTGTCTGCCATCTGTGCCACGTGCGGCTTTTTCCCACTCTGCTTCGGTTGGCAATCGCTTATTTAACCAAGTGCAGTAATCACGCGCACCTACCCAACTGACTTCGTTGACTGGGTGCGTGGCGTACCCGGGATCTGGCTGCCATCTCGAGCTTTGCTGATGAATCCGGGCATCGCGATCATCGTCGTCGTAAAAGGATTCTCCTAGATAATTCTTCAAACCTCGTGCGTTCAGAAATTTTGCAAAATCAGAATTAGTGACTGGAAGCACATCAATGAAAAATGATTTTACAAACACACGATGCTCTAGTTTTTCATCAACGGGCCCAATGTTTGCGCCCATCACAAAATGGCCCTCTGGCACAAGAACCATCTTATTGAATGAATGAGCGCCTACGGCTGTCGTTTGGGCTTGGGTGGTTGCCGTGAAGGCAAACAGCGTTAGAAAAAAGAACAGCGCTCTAGTGCTAGTCATGTTTGTTCAACCTGAAAATGACAGAGTGATATGCCTGGCCGAAAAAGAGAGTCCGATATCCAACTGCATATCATAAGGGTGTTTGCAGCAGCCTATCAGCGATGGCCTTGAGTAATTTTCATGAATCGTAGATATTTCTGCCCCTGAAGCCGTTCGCAACGGGACTTGGCACAACATTTTCTCTGGTCGGGGCGAGAAGTCTTCAATCTTTTTGGGTTACGCTGCATACTCTCAAAAATAATTCTTGGAGTCACTATGTTTAGTCACGTCATGGTAGGTGCAAACGATCTAGAAGCGTCGCGTAAATTCTATGATGCAGTTTTTGCTACCTTGGGCATTGCACCGGGTGTCATTAACCGAGACATTCGCTACTTCTATCGCACGCCTACGGGTGTGTTTTCGTTCACTCTGCCGATTGATAACAAAGCGGCGACTCCAGCCAACGGCGGTACGATCGGATTTGCCGCGCAATCGACAGACCAGGTCGACGCGTTTCATGCTGCCGCTGTCGCGAATGGCGGCACAACCTGTGAAGATCCTCCTGGCTATCGCGAAGGCCCTGCCGGCAAACTGTATCTGGCTTATGTGCGTGATCCAATCGGCAACAAACTTTGTGCGATGTTGAGAGTACCGAAGTAAGCGTTGCGTGGGCGGCAGAGGAGTTTAACAATGCGCGCCCATGATGCTGCTTTGTCGATTCGTGCAGCTGCATCGTTTTCTGGTAACTGAGAATTCAATCCGAAGCATCACGATTGGGTAAAAATACCTTCAAAAGGAAATCATCTATGCAACTCTACATCACCCCGGGCTCGCCCTATGCGCGAATCGTGCGCATTGTCGTCATTGAAAAAAAGTTATCAGACAAAGTCGAAGTGATCGCGGCCAAAACACGTACGACCGACAGCCCCTACTACCAGATTAATCCGTCTGGAAGGGTGCCACATTTAGTATGCGACGACGGCGTTGGGCTCGAAGATTCGGGGTTGATCTGCTCTTACCTTGATCACCTCGAGGGTCATCCCAGCTTTGCGTTACCTGAGGGTGAGGCGGGCTTTGAGGCTAGGCGCGTTGAGGCGTTGGTGCGCAGTACGCTCGATGGCCTCGCTGTCCTAGGGCGTGAAAAATGGCGACCCGTTAACGAGCAGTCGCCCAAAATCGTTCTTCACGAAACGGATCGCGCCAAGCGCCTGCTGAATTTGTGGGAGCAACAGCTCAGTCACCCCTTGTTTCATGGTCAACTTAACATGGTGCAAATCGTGTTTGGCTGTACCTTGGGTTTTGCGGATTTGATCCCCGACTTTTCATGGCGATCAACTTATCCTAAAGTGAATAGTTGGTTTGAAGCGATATCGGCAAGGCCATCATTTGTAGAGACTAAGCCCCCGATGCATAAGTGATGCTCTTTAGTGCGAGGGCAGTAGTCGCTGCACAGCCACACATACTGGCGTGAGGTCAGGAATAATCAGACGCGTAAAGCGCTCGAGCGCTGGTTTCATCTCTGCGACGTTGGGTGGTGCTGAGTCAAGCGCAGGCAACAGGGTCAAGGCTTCGCGCTCAGCTGCGCGACACGTGCTCTCGCGTGCCGTGCGTATTGCTGACGGTTCGTAAAGCGCCCCAAGCCAATGTGGGAAGGTATCCGTTAACGCCGGCCATCTCGCCAGTTCGAGATACAAGCTGGGGATAATGCCGCCTTCTGCACCCTCATGGCGTTCTGCAAGCGCGCGTATGGCACGAGCAAGAGTTGGGTCTAATGTGTCGATGCGAGGTAAGGGCGCGGCTGGCGACATGGCGACGGGGGCGGGCGCCGCTGTAAACGCAGAGGTGGCGTGGTTGATCCCTTCGAGGCGTAACCGTAGCGCAGTTAAGACGATAATGTTGGTGCTGTTGCCACGAACATAGTCCGCCATCATGTCACGAAAGGCAGTTAACTCAGCGCCACTCACGCCAGCTGCTCGCCACGCCTCAGCGTTGACAGGGGGCAGTGTCGGTAGCGCGATGGCGTCAATCAGGCGTTTGCGTGCCTCGACTAACTCTTGCGAGGCGACCAACGGGCGCACACCTTTCCAGGCCCAGTCGATGACGCCAGGCAAAGCCGCAAAGTGTCGCCAGATCAGATTAACCATCGACAAGCCCGAGACGGCGCGAATATCGGCATAGATCGCGGCGATCTCGGGTGACGCGTTGAGTGGGTGTATTTCAGGAAAGTTTGTCATGAACTCAATGTTTATCGGATTTGCGCGTAAAACCTCGCCGTTCAGGGGAAGGTTGTCAACGTGGAAGATTGACCAGCCCGGCGCCGTCAACAGGCAACTCAACGCCAGAAATAAATTGCGCCTCGTCAGACGCTAAAAACAAGGCAGCATTGGCAACGTCCCAGCCTGATCCCATGCGATTGCGTAATGGGACTCTGACATTGCGCTCAGCAACGACTTGTTCGCGTGTCTTGCCAAACACAGTGGCACGCGTATCGACTGCCATCGGC
Organism: Bordetella parapertussis; assembly: GCA_945874505.1. Classification (GTDB taxonomy): domain Bacteria; phylum Pseudomonadota; class Gammaproteobacteria; order Burkholderiales; family Burkholderiaceae_B; genus Zwartia; species Zwartia parapertussis_J. The sequence goes on from CAMCII010000001.1 coordinate 23,963, forward strand.
GTATCCATCAGGCCGGGCAAAATTGTGTTCGCACGGATGCCATACTCGGCGTTTTCGATTGCCAGTTGTTTGGTGTAAACAATCAGTGCGGCTTTGGTCGCTTTGTACGCTACCCAAGGGTAGCGCTGATAGGCCGAGATCGACGAAATATTAATGATGACGCCAGACTGCTGCTCACGCATGATCGGCAACACATGCTTGCAAGCCATGACGCAGCCTCGCAAGTTGACGTGTGTGATCAGATCAAACGCTTCTTCGGTAATCTCGGTGGGGCTACCATCGTTGCCCGCCACGCTAATGCCCACGTTGTAATGCAAGATATCAATTCGACCCCACTTTTGTTTGGCAAAAGCAATGGCGGCAGCCAGATCACTTTCTTTACACACATCTGCTTCATACGGAATGATTTCTAGGGCACCGTATTCGTCAGTCGCAATTTTGCAGGTTTCGGCTGCCGAGGCAAGGCTACGATCCACCGCTAAAATGCGCGCGCCTTCTTGCGCAAAACGTAATACGGTTGCACGACCATTACCTGTTGTCATCCCCGGGCTTTGTCCGGCGCCAATGATGACAGCAATCTTGTCTTTAAGTCTCATGTTTCATCCTTGTGTTTGACGCGAGCGACCTGAACTTTGAGTCTCATGCTTCAGTCTTGTGTTTGACGCGAACTACCTGATCTCTCATGCCTCATCCTTTTTCTTGCTGCGTACCTCAACGCCTGCCCATTTTTCGTAATACTGAATCAGCGTGGTGAAATCAAGTTCTGAGCCACCTTGGGTCATGGCAAATTCCCAGACTTGACGGGTATTGTTTGCTACCCACATCGGCACTTTGAGCTCTTCTGCCTCGATAAGGGCCATTGTGATGTCTTTATGCATGGTGTGTGTTGTGGCGCCGTAATCAAAGGTGCCGGGTAAAACGGATTTTGGCACTTTGTCTGTCGTGGCGCTATTGCGACCCGTGCTCGCATTGATCACGTTGATCATCAGGTCGGCATCCAGGCCTGCCTTGGCACCCAACACCAGCGCTTCGAAGGCCGAGGCCATATTGCTGGCAGAGATCATGTTGTTGACTAGCTTCATCATTTGCGCCATGCCCGGTTCACGGCCAATGTCAAAGACACTTTTACCGATTAGGTTCAAGAGTCCACGCACGCTTTCGATCACGGTTGCGTCACCTGCGACTAGAAGCGTAAGGGTGCCGTTGTCGGCACCGCGTGGTCCGCCGCTGACAGGGCAATCCAAAACACTAATATTTTGAGCGGATAGATTCTTTGCAATATCGATCACCGGGCTGCGACCAATGGTCGAGGTTTCGAGATAGACCTTGATCTTTTTGCCATGGATCACGCCCTCTGGACCATGAGCAACGGCCTTGCTGACCTCGACATCGGGCAGGCAGGCAAACACGACCTCAACTGCATCCGCGATTGATTTGGGGTTCGGGTGAACAATGACATTCCATTTAGCAAAGGCGGCGATCTTGGCAGGATCGACATCACAGACGTGCAGTGTGATGCCCGCCTGGGCCAGTCGACGTGCAATGCCACCTCCCATTGCACCGAGCCCAATAAATCCAATTGCTGCTTGTTCAAGCGACATTCATTTCTCCGATTCGCCTATTTTTTTAATTGTCATTGATTCAATAGCTAACGGGTCTTGCCCTAGATCGAGTCCCAATCTGCATCAACGCATCTTCTGCTGCGGTTAGGGCAATGGCGTTGGTCATAAAATGTTTTACACGGCGGCGAGTAGAAAAATTCTAAAAATTAAACTTCGAAAATCGCTTCGGGCAGTATGGCGCTTACGCAAACGTTGGGCAAATCTACCGCGGTGCTGATACGCAGATCGACTGCGAGCGAGCAGATGACGTACGCTTGCTCGCGACTAAAACCGCGCTCGCCCAGAAGTTCGATCATGTCGAGTAGGGCATTACGGGCTGCCAGCGTTAAGTCTTCGCACTCTTGGGTGCCATCGTCGCGGATGGGCAGGCCAGTCGTTGCGACAAAATTATGTGGCGCCGCCCACTGTGGTGCCGCAAAATAGCCCGGATGAGAAAAGCGGGGAAAGCGGGTTTTGCGACGTGCGGCCTCGCCTGCCAGCAGGCGAAAACGCACGACGGCGGTGGCGCCCATCTCGATGGCGGTGATGCAACATTCAGAGTCGCCCTGTGCGTAGTGTGCATCGCCCAGCGAAAACAGGGCGCCGTCGACGCCGACCGGTAGTTGCAGACGCGAGCCCCGTGTCAGTTGACGAATATCTGCGTTGCCGCCGTTTTCGCGCGGGGGCATGGTGCGCAAGCCAGTGCTAGCAATAGGTTCACGCGTTGGTACCGCATCGAGCGCATCGGGCAACAAGGCGATGCCGCCGCGACGAACCAGATCCGTCTCGCGATCATTCCAGAGGCGCAACTGGTCGTGCGAAGGGGCAACGCCTGCGGTGCCCATAAAGATGCCTTCGGGGATTTTGACGCCCGGAATTTGCGCTGACCGTGCAAAGCCTTGATCGACGTGCCAGTGCGCCAGAAATTTTGCATCAAAAATTTCACGTAAAAAGCCAGCGCCGGGGCGGATGACCGTCCAACCATAGTCCTGCGGGATCAGGTCAACAAATTCGACCTCCAGGATGTCGCCAGGTTTTGCACCTTTGACAAAAATGGGCCCAGTCAGAGGGTGCCCTGCTTTTTTGTCGTTACGCGCTAGATCGTCGAACACCATGTGCGGTTTGACCTGACCATCAGCGGCGTCGCGGGTCTCAAGCAGAAGGTCTTCGCCCGGAGCGACCTCAAGAAGTGGCTCGATATCAGGATGCCACCGGTTATGGCCTGTGCCAGGGTCATCGCGGAGGCGACGGTTGCGGTCGATATGGATAGATTTCATGGCAATACGATAACCTAATCGTTGGTGTTTGGCACAGAGGTATTTCGGGTGATTCTGTTGTTGATTCAGGGTTTGTCAAACGCTTTCGAATCTGCTTCGGTTCAGTTCAGCGAAGCCAGCGTCTGTTCGATGACGGTGCGTTGTGCATGGCTGCCGCCAAGGGTGACCGAGTCTTTGATGCACTCATTCAGTGCCTGACGCGCTGTTTTAACATCGCGCCCGAGCCAGGACGCTAAGCCGTCAACCCACGCTAAGGCACTTGGGGCGCCGCCATGGCCGGCATCGGCGTATTTTTGTAAGCGTACGCGGCAGGCGTTCAGCACCGTAGTCTGTCCAGTGCCTGCGGCCAGCATGGCCAAATGTAGTTCGGCAAAAACGTTACCCCCCTTTGCAAATTTTTCTTGTGCAAATCGTTCTGCCGTATTCCAGCTCAAATCGTTTAGGCTCCGCAATTTCAAGCGCCACAACAAAGAGGTAGTATCTGTCATGCCCACTAAGGGTGGAGCATACTCAAGATGAGGTTCGATCACCGTGAGTAAACGGTTAATCGCTTGTTCAGTCTGGCCTAATTCAAGTTCGCAGAGCGCCGTGTGCCAGTGCACGTGGCCAAAAAGCATTGCTGTGTTGGGGTACTGCGCCAACCATGTTTTGGCAAAATTCATTGCGATTTCTGGCTCATTGAGCTCAAACCTTGCATGCATCATGACATGGGCAGCATTGCCATTTTCGGGTCGCAGTGCAAGACTGCGAGAGACGAAAGGTAAGCCGGCCTCGGGTTGATTGGTCTCAATCAGTACCCAGCCGCGATGACTGAGCAACCAAGGGTGATCGGTAGGATATTGCGGGACGAGTGTCTGAACGAAATCAAAGCGCTCTTGATCATGATCAGCCCGGCCGCTGAAGGCGATCAAACCGAACGCGCCCAACGCCAGTGACATCACTAGCGCATCGCTTGGCCATTGATCTGCATGCCTAAGTACGTTTTGCAGAGCTACTGCTGAACGGCCTTCAAGCATCTGGTTGATGATACCAACATGAGACTGCTCGCGTTCTGTCACGGCTTTGGCAAACGCTAGCGCTTGCTTTGAGGCCTCTCGCGCTTCAGCACCACGACCCGCAGACTGCAACAGCAGCGCACGGGTGCTATGTGCCAACGCAAAGTCAGGCGCGTGTTCAAGTGCCAAATCAATCGCCGCCAGCGCTCCGGGCCAGGCGTGTAATTGACAATCGACCGCATGATCGTATGCCTCGAGGGCATCTTTAGAGTGACACGTTACAACCTGCTCAAAAGAATCTTTCACGAGTCACCCGATAAATATGTCATGTCAATTGAGAAGAATCGTGATGCACTGAACTACGCTAATAGGTTTTTAATCGACGTTTCGACTGTATGTTGATCAATGGGCATAGATCACTGCAAAGAATTGTCGAGGATCTGTCCAAACTTTTAGCGACTGAAAGCCAGCGCGGTTCAGTAATTGTTGGATAGAAGCAATCGAATATTTGTGCGAATTTTCAGTATGTATGCGTTCGCCTTTCTTGAAGACGCGTTGCTTACCGTGCCATGCAACGGTGGTGTCTCGTAGCGCTTCAAGATAAAGCTCGACGCGTTCTTGAGAGCGATTGACCACCACTTTATGACAAAAATCGCTGACATCAAAATTCGAATCAATGATGGCGTTGATCGAGCGCAGAATATTCAAATTGAACGCAGCGGTCACCTTTAGGGGATCATCGTAGGCCGCCTGCAACACGTGCTCTGCCTTCATGAGGTCGACGCCCAACAGTAAACCGCCACCTAACGTTTCGTGTTTAATTTGTTTAAGCAGGGCTTCGGCGTCGGTCGGTAAAAAATTACCTAGGCTTGAGCCTGGGTAAAAAAAGGTCCGTGGCCCTTGGGTAATCGTGTCAGGTAGTTTGAGCGTCTGTGAAAAATCCATGCTGATCCCAACCATGGGGATATCCGCATACTGATTTTGTAGTTTTTCTAAAGCCTCTTTCAAGTAGTCAACTGAAAAATCGATGGCCACGTACGACGAAGGTTTGATTGATTCAAAAAGTCGGCCAGCCTTTTTGCAATCTCCTGCGCCTAGATCAATCAAAACGGTTTTTTTCCCAATTGCGGCAGCGATTTCATTTGTGTATTGCTTGAGTATGCTGGCTTCAACGGCGGTTGGATAATATTCGGGCAAAAACGTGAGGGCCGTAAAAAGATGGGCACCTAGCGCGTCGTACAAAAATTTTGGCGAGATCGATGCCTTTTCGGCCATTAACCCTGCTTCAATCTCAGAAATCAGGCTGGAGGGTTGGATGACTTGTTGACTTTCAAGAAAGACGGGTTTTTGCATACTGCACCTTGGCTAGACTGAGCGGTCTGTATACCATGAGATAACAGGCAAAAGACGAAAATCCGATTGAACTTATTCTTAGTCCCCCGGCACGATCTCGGAGGTGAGCGATTTTTAAGGATGTGGTCCAAGCTGAGCCGAGCCTGGTCAACCATATCCTGTGCGATATCGCAGTTTTTCAGGGTGTTGGGGTTCGCGTTTGACCGCAAGGGTTACAAGGGCTAAGTGCCCAAGCAGGCTGACATTGCGTACAATCTACATCACGATTATGACAACCTACACCGACGTTTCTCTCTTCCCACGTAACGCCAAGCCCCTGAGCAGCTATCGCAAGTTCTGGGCTGAGCGCTTTGGCGTGGCTCCCTTTTTACCGATGAGTCGCGACGAGATGACTCAACTCGGGTGGGATAGCTGTGACATCATTATTGTTACGGGTGACGCCTATGTTGATCACCCCAGCTTTGGTATGGCCGTAATCGGGCGCATGCTTGAAAATCAAGGTTTTCGGGTCGGCATCATTGCGCAGCCTGATTGGCAAAGCGCCGAACCGTTCAAAGCCCTTGGCAAGCCAAATCTGTTTTTTGGCGTGACTGCTGGCAACATGGATTCAATGATCAATCGCTACACCGCTGATCGCAAAATGCGCAGCGATGATGCTTACACAGCGGGCGATGTTGGCGGCAAGCGCCCCGATCGCGCTGCAATTGTTTACACACAACGCTGTAAAGAAGCGTTCAAAGACACCCCAGTGATCTTGGGCGGAATCGAAGGCTCCTTGCGCCGCATCGCGCACTACGATTATTGGTCTGATAAAGTTCGCCGCTCGGTTGTGATCGATAGCAAGTGTGATCTGCTGCTGTACGGCAATGCCGAGCGTGCAGTCGTCGAGATTGCGCATCGCCTAGCTGCGAAAGAGCCGATCACTCAAATGACCGATATCCGCGGTACCGCGTTTATGCGCCGCGAAACTCCAGAAGGCTGGTTTGCGATTGACTCGACCAGTGTCGATGCGCCTGGCCGTGTCGAGGCCCATGTCAACCCGTACTTGATGATCAGCGAGCAGGCGCTCGAGCAAGGCGAAAGCTGTGCGCGTAACGATGAAGCGCGCGAAGTGGCTGAGGCGGCGAATGCCAAAAGTGAGAAGGATGCAAGCGCCAAAGCAACAAGCGCGAAAGCATTGGGCGCTCATGCAACAAGCGCAAAGGCCGCAATTGCTAAGGCGCAAGCTGGCGCGAAGGCGGTAGGCAACGGCAAGCATAGCAGCGGTAAGGGCAGCGCAAGTCAAGGCAAGTTAGCTAGCAACGAAGCGCCGCTAGTCTTTGCACCTAATCCTGCGCTGCAAACCAAAGGCAAACTCAAGGTACCACCGCGTGAGCGCAGCGTGATTCGTTTGCCTTCTTACGAGCAAGTGAAATCGGATCCGGTTTTGTATGCACACGCCAATCGCGTGCTGCACTTAGAAACCAATCCTGGCAACGCCCGCGCGCTAGTGCAGGCGCACGGCGAAGGTCGTACCGCTCGCGACGTTTGGATCAATCCGCCTCCTATTCCTTTGACCACTCCTGAAATGGATCTCGTCTTCGATTTACCCTATGCTCGCAGCCCACATCCTGTTTATGCGGATGAACATGGTAGCCATGATGGCGCCACCAAGATCCCCGCCTGGGAGATGATTCGGTTTAGCGTGAACATCATGCGCGGCTGTTTTGGTGGTTGTACGTTTTGTTCGATCACCGAACACGAAGGCCGAATCATTCAAAGCCGCAGCGAAGACTCTGTCATCCGCGAGATTGAAGATATACGCGACAAGGTGCCCGGCTTTACCGGAGTGATTTCAGATCTTGGTGGTCCAACCGCCAATATGTACCGTATCGGTTGTAAGAGCCCCGAGATTGAATCGGCCTGTCGCAAGCCCAGTTGCGTGTACCCCGATATTTGTCAAAATTTAAATACTGATCACAGTTCGTTGATTCATATGTATCGACGTGCGCGCGCGATCAAGGGCGTGAAAAAAATCTTGATCGGTTCGGGGTTGCGTTACGACTTAGCAGTGAAGTCGCCTGAATATATTCGTGAGCTTGTCACGCATCACGTGGGGGGCTACCTAAAGATTGCGCCCGAGCATACCGAGATGGGGCCTTTGTCTAAGATGATGAAGCCAGGTATCGGTAGCTACGACAAGTTCAAGCAGATGTTTGATAAGTTCAGCGCAGAAGCCGGCAAAAAGCAGTTTTTGGTACCGTACTTTATTGCTGCCCACCCCGGCACGAGCGATGAAGACATGATGCATCTTGCGATGTGGCTCAAGAGTCATGGGTTCCGTGCCGACCAAGTGCAAACCTTTTACCCAAGCCCGATGGCAACGGCAACCGCCATGTATCACTCGGGGCGCAATCCTTTAGGGCGAGTCACTCGCACAAGCGAAACAGTGGATATCGTGCGAGGCGATCGCCGCCGTCGCCTGCATAAAGCGTTTTTGCGTTATCACGACGCAAACAATTGGCCCTTGCTTCGCGAGGCGCTCAAGGCAATGGGGCGCTCGGATCTGATTGGTAACGGAAAAAAGCATTTGATCCCGTTTCATCAGCCCCGAACAGATGGCAGCTACACCAGCGCGCGACGTAAAAACAGTACTGACTCGACGGTACGCAAAGCCGTCACCCCGGGTCGCATCTTGACCCAACACACTGGCTTGCCGCCACGTAAAAAGTAGGCAAAAAGCCCTGACACACAGTGATTCGTCAGAGCTTTCATTCGAAGACTGCAGTTGTGACGTCAGTCACCCTGTTGTAACGCAAAGTGATTTTGTTAATTGAACACAGGTTAAGTCGTTCCCAGGTTCTATCATCGTCTTCGCCGAAGCCGTCCCAATGTAACTTCATGTCATAGATACAAACCGAACCTTGTTTGTTGAAGACCATTTCGCGTGAGCGGCCATTCGCTAAAATTGAGCTGCCTAGGCGGTCTGGCCCCCAGTTTTTTGATTGACTAGGTGTAATGTAGATGGATTCGATATCGTAGCCTGTACGATTTGTTAACGTGAAATCGGCATCGCCGGCAAATGCAACGTGACCAACCGCTAAAGTTGTTGCAACGACCAATGATTTGAAGAAAGTTTTATAGTTCATCTAATGCTGCCCCATGCGTGTAATGCGCTAAACGTTCGCGCATAATAATGTTCGTCTTTTTCATGTGCTTTGGTCAAGAGATTTTAGGCTAGGGCGATGACGGTATTGCGAGGCCTTGCACAAATGAGAAAAACTCTGCACCGGATGGCTTTGCACCGAAATGTTGCATCGTCGACCCTAAATTAAAACGCTATACGCTATAGCGTTTGATAATCTCAGGATCAGGGTCGCGGCCAAGGCCAGGCCCCGAGGGCGACTCTGCTTAAAACAAGGTCATCTTGTGGCGTGCGTGCGGCGAGAGGGCACTTTAAATCAAGCGCCTCTTATGTTGTGAGTGCAGCATACCGGCGCGTTAGTGTTACGATCTTTCGTGTCTGGTTTGATCGACCAATAAAAATATTCGGAGCGAGCGATGAAACTCACGGGCGGTTGTTATTGCAAACAAATTCGTTACAGTTTTGAGGGCGATGTCATGGCCTCGCTGCAGTGTCATTGCCGAGAGTGTCAATACATTGCGGGTGGGCACCCGAACGCGCTGATGGTGCTGCCGCAGACTGGGTTTAAGTTCGAGACAGGTGTAACGGCGACTTTTACACGCACAGACATCGAAAAGGCCGTGACGCGGCACTTTTGCTCGAATTGCGGTACGAGTATTGCCACCCAATCACCGTTTCGCCCTGGCGCCATGATCATCAAAGTTGGCACTCTCGATGACCCTTCGGTTTACAAGCCGACGGCTGCAATTTTTACCATTGACAAACAACCGTTTCATCATATTCCTGGCGGTATCCCGGCCTTTGAACGTCGGCCAGGTTAAGGCTTGACCCCCCGTTGTTGACCAAGGAGTTCTGACATGGCTTCAGTTTTCTCTGCTGCTCAAGCGGCTGCGTTTGCCGCAGATGGTTATGTGATTGTTCGACAGCTCTTCGATCAAGAAGAGATTGCCTTAATGGCAGGTGCCATCGAGCAAGACCCTGACTTACAAAAGAGTCTTTATGATCGCAAAGACGCACAGGGTAAGGCGACCAAAATGGCGACTTGGAATCATCCGGGCGATAGTGTCTACGGTTTAGCAGCTCGATCGCATCGGGTGGTTGACACGGTCGAGCAGATGCTGGGAGGCGAGGTTTATCATTACCACTCAAAACTCACCGCCAAAGAGCCGCGTGAAGGTGGTGCCTGGGAATGGCATCAGGATTATGGCTATTGGTACCACAATGGTTGCCTCTTGCCTCACATGGCCAGTGTGATGGTCGCGCTAGATCATGCCACGCGTGAAAACGGCTGTTTGCAGGTGATCCGTGGTTCGCATTTGGTGGGACGCGTTGAGCACGGCATCATCCCTGGTGAACAAGTGGGTGCTGATCCAAAGCGGGTCGAGCAGATGTTGCAGCAGATGCCACTTGACTTCGTTGAAATGGCACCTGGCGACGCACTATTTTTTCATGCAAATGTGATGCATCGGTCTGATCAAAACCGTTCGCAAAATCGGCGTTGGACCGTAATTTTTTGTTATAACGCGGCACGAAATAACCCGTTCATTGAGCACCACCATCCGTTTTATACGCCCTTGCACAAAGTCAGTAACGAGGCGATCAAACAAGCTGGTTTGAAGTTTTCAAATGCAGGGCAGTCAGCTTTCAGAAAGACCTTTTCAAACCCACCTGGTTTGACGCAAAAGCTGGGCGCGGAGCGCCCCATAGTCAAGTGAAAGAGATATCGTGAAAAAAATCTTACTGTGTCTGCTTGTGCTGTTGTCTGGATGCGTGACTCGAGAATATCTGCAAGCACAAGACGAATGTTCGCCAAGCGCGTATCGACAATTTCCACCCAGAACGATACAGATGTATGTACCGCGCACCACGACTGTGATGGTGCCCACTGGTGGATCAAAGTGTGAGAGTCGCACCGCGGACAATCGTGTCAAAACTAAATGTACGCCTGAGATGCGAACCGAGTACCGCACCTATCAGTCTTTAGAGGTGATTGATACCAACGCTGACCCTCGCGATGCCGTGATGCGCAGCTGCACGCGCGACTTGTGCGTACAGCGTTTTGGAAACTCAGACTGCAAAGCACCTGGGTCATGACGCGTTTGATCTTGTTGAACTCGAACGCGCATTGACTTCAATGCGCTGACTGCGCGTTGACCGAGAGGCATTAACAGTGGCTTCGATTACCATTACGAGCCGATCTTATTGTCCTTGCTCTGCATTCGCAGCGAAGCGTCACCGTCTTCTGTGTAGGGATAAACCCTATCGTTCGTCTCTAAAGTGTCCAGCAACCAATCGTAGTGTGTAGAATCTGCGACGAGCGTTTACTTCTAGCGTGATTGAACACTCAGCATCTATCCTGAACCCGTTTACTCAAGAACTGCTACGTATCGGAAAAAATCATGAAGAACTCAATCAAATTAAAAATTTCTGCGGCGACTGCATGTGCTGCATTATTCATCGTGGCACCTAGCATGGCGCAGCAGGTGACGCTCATGACGGGTCCGCAAGGTGGGGTGTGGGTGCCGCTCGGTGGCGCACTAAAAGGTCTATGGGAAAAAGTGATACCCGGCCTACAAGTCACTGCAACGCCGGGAGCTGGTATTGCGAATGTCCGAGGCGTAGACGAAGGGAAAGTACAAATCGGTTTTGGTAACTCAAGCACTACGGTGGATGGCTTGGCGGGTCGCCCTCCATACAAACAGAAAGTCACCAAGGTCTGCAACATGGGCAGTCTGTATTCGCAGCTATTTCAAGTCGTTGCGTTGCAGTCAGCCAATGTGAAATCGTTCGCGGATCTCAAAGGCAAGTCGCTTGTTACACAGCCTAAAGGTAATACGGGTGAATTGCTCACTGATCTGATTTTGCAAGCAAACGACATGACTTATAAATCCCTGTCGAAGGTGAACTTCCAGGCGAGCTATTCGGACGCCGTGTCCTTGATGAAAGACGGGCACGCGCAAATATTCACCCTTGGCACGACATCCCCTGCCTCGGCCGTCATGGACTTGGCGAGTGGTCGCGATGTCAACCTTGTGCCGGTCGATGATAAAACGATGGCTTATGTAAAAAATCTAAATTCTGGGTATAACCGTTTAATTATTAAAGCTGGCACTTATCCGAAACAAACTCAAGATGTTCCTGCCATTAGCTACTTGATGCACGTAGTTGTTGCGTGCAGCATGCCAGAAAAAACGGTTTATGAAATGGTAAAAGCCATTGCAACAAACGTTCCAGATCTGGTCGCCGTGACCAAGTCGATCGAGGGTCTCACGCCAAAAGCGATGGCCACTGATATCGGCGTGCCAATGCATCCTGGTGCATTGAAATACTACAAAGAAGTTGGTGCGCTTTAATCGGCTCTTAGTAGGCAGCCACAACAGGACACCAGCTATATGCAACCGGTAATTTCTGACGAAAGTATTGCGATCAACCCTGCGTCACACGTGCTTAAGGCACTGATCACCGTGCTAGCGGTGACGATGTCGGTGTATCACATGTATGTCGCCGGGTTTGGGCCACCTGAAGCCGTCATCTTTCGTGGAACGCATCTAATCTTTGCATTGGGGTTGGTGTTCCTGCTTTATCCCTCTCGGGCGAGTGGCGGCGTTGCTGCTCGCTCGTACGATATGCTGTTATTGGCAATGGGTTTGGCTGCCATCGCACATATTTTCATAGACTATGAAAACTTCACGAGTCGTATCATCTATATTGATGAATTAACGAAACTTGATTTATTTTATTCCTTTGTCCTGGTCGCGATTGTGCTTGAAGGGACGCGTCGAGTGATCGGCTGGGCACTTCCACTCACCGCGATCATCTTTGTTGCTTACACGGTTTTTTTTACTCAAATAAAAATTCCTCTTCTCATGGAGCAGTTGTATTTTTCAACTGAAGGTATTTTTGGTTCTACCCTCGGGGTATCTGCGTCGTACGTGATGTTGTTTGTGATCTTTGGGGCCTTTATGGAAAAGAGTGGCACGGGCCAACTCTTTATGGACTTCGCGTTGTCGATTACCGGTAAAAGCGCGGGTGGCCCAGGAAAGGTGGCGGTGATTAGCTCCTCTCTTTTCGGAACAGTGTCAGGCAGTGCAGTGGCGAACGTCATGGTAGATGGTCCGATCACCATCCCTTTGATGAAGCGTAGCGGATTTCGACCGTCATTTGCTGCAGCAGTAGAGGCGGTCGCGTCGACTGGCGGTCAACTCATGCCACCGGTCATGGGGGCCGCGGCATTCGTCATGGCAGAGTTTTTAGCGGTGCCGTACGCTCAAGTTGCGCTATGGGCAGCTATTCCTGCTCTTCTTTATTACGCATCCGTTTTCTTCGCGGTTCACTTTGAAGCTAAGCGATACAAACTAGCAGGTGTTCCCGAAAGCGAGATCCCAAAGTTTAGACAAGTTATTCTTCAGCGCGGCCATTTATTTATTCCGATATTGACTATTTTGTTTGGGCTGTTTCTTGGCTATTCGGCACCACTTTGCGCACTGATCGCCGCACTGATCTGCCTGCCTGTGGCCTTAATGCGCAAGCTGACTCGCGAGGGAATTACTTGGATGACGGCACTGCAGGCGCTAGAAGATGGGGCGCGCAGTGCGCTGTCAATCGCCATGGCCTGTGCCTGCGCAGGAATCGTAATCGGCTGCGTCACAATTACAGGACTTGGCATTGTGTTTACCCAAGTTGTCATTGAGCTCGCCAATAACTCCTTGTTCCTAGCGCTATTGCTGACTGCAGTCGCTGGTATTGTGCTCGGCATGGGCATGCCAACTACCCCTGCTTATATTGTGATGGTCTCGTTGCTAGTGCCTGCCATTATCAAGCTCGGTGTCGCTGCACCAGCTGCACATATGTTTGCGCTGTACTTCGCGATTCTGTCTGCAATTACGCCGCCGGTAGCGCTCGCTGTATTTGCCGCAGCAGGGCTGGCTAAGGCCAATATGTGGGAGTCAGGTTTCGCCGCAATGCGTGCGGCGGCTCCGGCGTATATCGTTCCGTTTATGTTTGTGTATGAGCCATCTTTGCTCCTTATTTTCAAAGCAGATACGTCTTGGCTCACTTTGATCTGGTCGGTGGCTACGGCCTTGATCGGTGTCATTGCCTTGTCGGCCGGATTTTTTGGTTGGCTAATTGGTTATGCAACCGTGCTGCATCGGGCATTGCTTGTGGTTGCTGCAGGATGTTTAATTAAGCCAGGCCTTTTTACCGATGTGGCTGGCTTTGGATTACTGGGGTTAGTCCTGCTTTTACAATGGATTGCCTTGAAGCGAGCTGCTGTTCTTAAACACACGGTCTAATTAAGAGAAGTCACGCTTTGTTTGAAAACGACCGCGCCTATCGTCACGGCGTTAGAGAAAGTACAGTGGCGCCGAACGTGTGAGCAGCACTGGCACGAATTAGACATATCAGCGGCAAAGCGGTTTAAGGCACGATGATTTTTTTGACAGAAAAAGGTATTGAATTGCCCTCTTGAATCGTGACGCTAACCGCGCCAGTTGTTTTTGCACCAGGCACTTCAAGTCGATAGACGTTTTTTAAGACTTGCGACTCAAGCATAAATGTTTGATCGAATTCGAAATTATGGCTGTCGCCATGCACAATCAAGATAGAACCTTGAAACTCTTTAGCCAGAGGAAGCAAGGTTTTTTCAATTGAGGCATTAAACCCTGTCTTTTCTGCCCAAGTGCCCGAGCGCGACATCCCTCGAATGACATCCGCTTGAAAAGCAAAAACGAGGGTCTTGAGTTTTTGACTAGCTGCAATGCGAAACGCTTCTTTAATCCAAGCGATGTTGGCTTGGTCGCGCGCCCGTAATTCTTTTTCAGCCTCAGCGTTGTTTGGTGCAAAGCGGTTGTCGCTACCTACAATATGCACAGTCGTAAATAGCGTATTAAAAAATTGCCACCGCTGATTTTCAACAAAGGTCGAATAGGTAGGCATTACCTTGCCTTGTGTGACAAGGGGAAGTGGTGCTTGACCCAAAGAGGTGTCAGGTTTAAAAAATTGCCCCCTAAGTTTTTCGAGTCGCTCAAGAGGATCATAGCTGCCGTTACTTTTACGACCGCAGTCTGTCCAATCGTTGTCACCGGGCGTGTAGATTAGTGCGCCTTTAAATAAATCAAAGTGTTTGCGCTGGCGTTCAAACTCTTCGTCAGAGCACCGCGCACTGCCTTCTTTGAAGTCGCCAACATGGATCGAGAACTCAGGCTTGAGTGCATTGATCTGAGTGATGAGAGTGCGGTATTTGGCGCCGGCGATTTCGTCTGGCCCGTACGGCAGATCACCAAGCGCGACAAAACTGAAGGTCTCTGCGCGAACGCCAATCGCAGACGACAGCAATATCAATAACCACAAACACCAAGACGCCTTATTCATCTCTCACTCACGCTGTTTCCGGTTGGTTTCGGACGACGATAGCACTAACAGATGTCAGTTATTCGATTTTAACTTTCATCGCTTTTATGATCGCGGCCCATCTGGTTGATTCAGACTGTATGAAGGCGCTGAACTCTTCGGGTGACGATCCTTTCGGGTCAAAACCTTGTGCAATGAGGCGGTCTTTGAACTCGGGTTCATTCACCGTTTGCACGGCCGCCTTGCTCAAGAGCTGCAGCACAGCGGCCGGCATATTTGCCGGACCGACCAAGCCATACCAAGTTGACATGTCGTAGCCAGGTATACCCGCCTCAGCAATGCTAGGGATGTTGGGCGCAGCACTTGAGCGAGTCTTGGTGGTCACGCCAAGGGCTTGGAGTAGACCTTGGTCGACGAGTTTGGCGCCCGTGGGTAGATTTGGAAAAGCTAATTCGACGGTGCCAGCTAAAAGGTGGGGCATTAGGCTGCCGGCGCCTTTGTAGGGGATGTGAACCATATCCACCCCTGATAGCTGCATAAAAAGTAAGCCAGACAAATGCAGAGACGAGCCAATTCCTGAAGACGCCCAGTTGACTTTTCCGGGGTTGGCGCGAGCGTAATCGATTAAGTCTTTAACTGTTTTAAATTTAGAGTTGGCAGGTACCACCAAGATGTTAGGCCCCGATAAAATTTGACCAATAGGCGTGAAGTCTTTGATGGGATCGTATTTAGCATCTGGATAAATGAGAGGATTGGTGACATGTCCGATCGAGGTGTAAAACAGTGTGTAGCCGTCGGGGGGCGAACGACGAACCGCGTCAGTCGCTAAGTTGCCGTTTGCACCGGGTCTGTTTTCAACAATGACCGATTGACCAAGAATCTTGCCGAAGGAGATCGCGATTTGCCGACCAACGGTGTCGGTTGCGCCGCCGGGTGTGAAGCCAATCACAATTTTGATTGTCTTATTTGGAAACTCACTGGTTTGAGCTGTTGCGGGGGCGATTGCGCAGCAAGAGATCCCTAAGGCTGTAGCCGCTAGGGCGAGTGTTTGAAACCTTTGTTTGAACTGGATCATTTTTTTATCTCCGTAACTGTTTGTTGTCTTAGGATTGTAGTTTGTTCATTGAGCGTTGATTCAGAAGCATTGGGATAAAACCCAGTAATAGGCCACCTATGCCGATGAGATTGGTGAGTGGATCAAACGAGAGTGCACTTAAGATGGCAATGAACACCATAAACATGGCGCTAAACCGCGGCCACCAAATGTGCGTCAAAGCGGGTATGAATGAACCCGTGAGCATTGCACGGTAGTACCATGCACAGGCGAAGCCGGCTATTAGCGTGTTTAATGCCTTTGCTGACAATAATCGTCACGAGCGTCAGCCACAGCGCTGACACACCAGTCACCCAAATTGTACTTTCAAAAATGATCCGGCTGTTGCGCTTTACTTGCTTTGTACGATTCTGAGCATTGCCTCAAGCCCCAATATGTACGACTCTAAGCCAAAGCCTGCGAACACGCCCACGCTTGCCTCGGCTAACACCGAGTGCATGCCACGTTTTTCAATGTTGGTGATATGCACCTCAATATACGGAAAACTCACTGCCCGTAAGCAGTCTCTTAACGCGTAGCCTGCATATAAAAACCCTGCGGGATTCATGACCACACCGTCAATGCCTTGATCGACTGCTTGATAGAGCCGCTCGATCGCCTCGCCCTCGATATGGGTATAGAAGATGTCTAAGTCGTAGTCGTTGCTGCGTGCATGCTCGAGCAGTCTCTGATCAAGCTCTGCTGCAGTTGTGGTGCCATACAGCTCGGGCTGTCTGCGCCCAAGATACGCCATATTGGCCCCTTGCAATACTAATAACTTTGTCATGTCATCTCGTCTGGTTTAGGGCGCATGATGCAGGGCATTATGCATCGCTTTTGACCGAAGCGGTGGTGGGCCGGATGGTTTGGGTTGTAAAGGCCCGAGGCTTGGCGCAATTAATTCTATTAAATTTGACCTTCGATGTGGTCGCTCACTGAACCGGATCAAACCAGTTAAAGACACTCAACCCTCCATCTACGACAAGCTCTGTTCCTGTGACATAGCCAGAGAAGCGATCAATTAATAAGGTCAACCCCATGGCGGCAACGTCTTGTGCGCTACCAAGACGTTGCATCGGAATTTTCAAGGCAAGATCGCCTGCAGGCTTGAAACCGCCCGCTGCAATGGCGCCAGGGGTTAACGCGTTAATGCGAATGCCATGTCGCGCCCAAGCCTTCGCCATTTCTTTGACTAGCATCAACATAGCGGCCTTGCTCGTTGCGTAATGTGGCAGGTTTCGAGGAGTGTGAGCGTGCAGCGACGTCAAGTACAGCATCCGCCCGGCAATCCCTTCATCGATCATGTGTTGACCGACTAAGCGTGCCAGTTCAAAGCCAAATTTCACATTGACGTGATACATCGCGTCCCATGTGTCACTGGTGACGGTGCGCCACGTGTCGGCCTCGCGCCGTGGCGGAGACGCGGAGTGCACGACCATGTGAATCGACCCGAAGGCGGCATGCGCTTGCTCGAATACTTGTCGGGCTGAATCGGCAAGCGATAGGTCGATTACCCCAGCGTTGGCCTCATACCCCTTGGCTTTTAGATCGGTCACCGTATCACCTAGCTTTTGTGCATCCGAGTCAACCAAAAACACATTAGCACCTTCGGCAGCCACTTCAAACGCCAGAGCTTTGCCAATGCCGTTGCCAGCCCCAGTGATGATTGCGGTTTCGTTGCTCAGGTAAGGGCTCTGTCGTTTCATCTTCGATCCTGTCTTGTTTGACTGTAGGCACTTCAGTTGCATGGGGCGCGCTGCGTTTGCTGCCAGAGGGCAGGTTAACGCAACAGCCTGTCGAGTTCGCAGATTTTCTTTTAATTGACAGAGATCCGACCCGCAACATTAAACTCGCGAAGAACGCGTGGGTTGCGAAGCCGCAAGGCTAAGCCAGCAGCGTGGCGTATTCTGCGTGGCGTTGTATGTACACGGCGGCATAGCTGCAGCGTGGGATCACCTTCCAGTGCTGCTCGCGCGCATATTCGAGGGCGAATTTAGTGAGTTGAGCGGCCAGACCACGCCCACCTAAGGCGTCAGGCACGCCAGTATGCGTGATCGTCATGACGTGATCCTGAAGCGTGTAGTCAAGCACGCACCGCCGTGCTTCAACAAGTACAAAAAAGCATTGTTTAGACGCATCATGTTCAATGGCGGGGGAAATTTCGGTGTTCATTTTGAGATCCCAATAATTAGCAAAGCCCAGAGGGTCACCATTGCAATCATACCGATCAAGCACCCACCCCACAGCCCAACAATCGGCCACTTCACATTAGTGGGAATATCCTGTGGATCGACATGCTTCAATAATTCATTCGCATTACCTGCAATCCACGTTTTGGATTTAGGAAACGCAATGCGTAAAAAGTAATCCAACACGATCGTCATCTTGATCGAAAAAGAGTACTGATTAAAGGTGCGCTGCGCCAGGTAAGGATGCTTGAACAGTTCGTTGGCGTAGCGAATCTTGAAGAGCAACAGGTACGCGCCCGAAACAAAGAACACCATTGAGCAAGTGATAAACAGCGCAAAGGTAAAGCTTAAGACGACTGGAAAATACTCAGACATCAGAGCAATCCGCCGCCAGGCACGCGAACCCAGCCTTCCATCAAGACTCGAGCGCTTCGGCTCATAATCGCTTTTGTGACGGTCCATTCACCCTTGACTTGCCTTGCTTGCGCGCCAACCCGCAAGGTGCCCGACGGGTGACCAAAACGTACTGCTTGAAGGTCGCCACCACCAGCGGCTAGGTTGACAAGTGTGCCTGGTATCGCGGCCGCAGTGCCAATTGCCACCGCAGCTGTACCCATCATGGCGTGGTGCAGTTTGCCCATCGACATTGCGCGCACGAGCACATTGGTGTCGTTGGCTGAGATCGCCTTACCGCTTGAAGCAACGTAGTC
>CAMCII010000002.1 GCA_945874505.1 Bordetella parapertussis
GCGGCACGACGCTTATAGCGCCCAGGCAGACGCCATGTTAACCAACCGGCGCACCAGCCAAGAGCCTGCACCACAACGAGTGGTAAAGACCCGACTAGCTTAAACAGGAGTGTGGCGAGTACGGGCAAAAATTTATTGAACATAACGAATAGAATACTAAAACATCGCCTGAAACGACTAACCCAAGGCTCTTTGTAAGGCGCTGAAGGACTCACTGCCACCTCACAACGCTTCAACACAAAAACGAGAGTCTGCCTTGGGATAGTCTGCCTTGAGATAGTCTGCCTCGGTAGAGTCTGCCTTGGGATAGTCTGCTTTGGGATAGTCTGCCTCGGTAGAGTCTGCTTTGGTCACCATAACCATTTTTTAACAAATATCACTTTTTTAGCCCCATTTTTTATGAAACTGACCGATCTCGTCACCCCCGTCGCCCTCATCGATCTACCGCGCATGCAGCACAACATTGAGCGGATGCAAGCGCAAGTCGCTCGCTTGGGTGCGACCTTCAGGCCCCACGTGAAAACCTCAAAATGTGTACAGGCCACCGAGGCGCAAATTCAAGCCGGCGCGCAAGGCATCACGGTATCCACAATCAAAGAAGCTGAACAGTTTTTTGCCGCTGGGATTCGAGATATTTTGTACGCAGTGGGCTTGGCGCCTAATAAACTCGCAGCGGCAGCGGCACTCATACGCAAGGGCTGTGATCTCAAAGTGTTGACCGATAGCGTACAGTCGGCACAGGCAATGGCAGACTTTGCCAAAGCACAGGGGCTAAGTTTCAAGGTGCTGATCGAAATCGATACCGATGATCATCGTTCGGGGATTAAGCCCGAGTCGGCAGCACTGTTAGCGGTTGCACAAGCGCTTGAGTCACCGGCGTGCGAGATTGTTGGGGTGATGACTCACGCAGGCTCGAGTTACGACTTAAATACGCCCGAGGCACTGATTGCCATGGCAGAACAAGAGCGCGCTGGCTGTGTGCGCGCCGCCGAGCGTCTGCGCCAAGCTGGGTTTGCTTGCCCGATTGTGAGTATCGGTTCAACCCCCACGGCCTTGTCGGCAAAAAACCTTGAAGGGGTGACCGAAGTGCGGGCAGGCGTGTATGTCTTTTTCGATTTGGTGATGCACAACATTGGCGTGTGTACCAAAAATGAAATTGCACTCAGCGTGTTGACTAGTGTGATTGGTCATCAAGAAGAAAAAGGCTGGGCGATTGTTGACGCTGGCTGGATGGCCATGAGTCGCGACCGTGGTACGCAAAAGCAAACGATTGATTTCGGTTATGGTCAAGTTTGTGATCTAAGTGGGCAGGTGCTTGAGGGATACACCATTAGCGGTGCCAACCAAGAACACGGCATCGTTTCGCGTGTTGGGCAGCCTGATGTAGACATCGCAAAACGCTTTCCGATTGGTACGCAATTTAGAATTTTACCTAATCACGCTTGCGCCACGGGCGCTCAGTTTCCTGAGTATCAAGCGCTTGACGCACAAGGCACTGTTCAAACCTGGAGCCGTTTTTACGGTTGGTAAAACGAAAATTGTGAATGGCCCGCCTAACCTGCAGTGGGGTTTCAAAGAGTGGGGCTTCACTGGTGCCGTGGGGCTTCATGTGGTGCGGCTTTGCTCAGGCGACTGGGCGTCATTCACTTGAGCGTCAATCGTGTCGTAGGGCTTCACAGTTGGGCTTCATTTAGCCATCGCGATGATTACGAATTGATGCCTGTTTAAGTGCAGGGCACACTGCGCTCTTGTTTACATTAGCAAGAGGTGCAGTGTGTCTGTTCAGTCGTCAAACCTAGCAGTCAAGTTATCTTTGCAAGGCCTGGCACGGAAATTTACCCGCGACCTGGCACCGCAATCTAACCGTGTTCTAGCACGCCAATCCATGCGCGACCCGGCGCCGCGTCGCTTCAGCCAAAGCCTCAGGCGGCAAGCTGGGCAAGGCATGACCGAATACATCATCATCGTCGCCTTGGTTGCGGTGGCTGCAATCGCGGTGTATCAATATCTGGGGCAAGTGCTGCGCGCGCAAACTGCTGCGGTTGCAAAAGAGCTTGCTGGTGAGGACGGCAGCCAGCAGTCGCGCACAGCACAGTCTGCTGCAGAATCGGCAGCGACTCAAGCGGGCGCAAAGTCTTTGAAGGATTTCACTGGCAGTGCAGAGAGCTCGGCTCGATGAACAACGGGCTTCCCAGTTTGCTGAGGACTTCTGCAACGCTTCAACGTCAACCAGTTTTTCCGCCGCAGGCGTTCAGCCAAGGTGGTCAAGTTTTGCCCCTGGGCTTGATACTGAGCGCCGTGGTACTGATCGCATGGGTGCTGTCCTTAAACTTAGGTCGGTTGATGCACAACAAAGCCTCGCTCTTACGGGCGACAGACGCAGCGGTCTATTCAGCTGCCGTGGCGCAGGCACGCGCTTTGAATCTTCATGCGTACTTAAATCGCGCACAACTCGCCCAGCAAGTTGCCATGGCGCATTTAATCACCATGGCTTCGGCTGAACGCTATCGGGCGACCCTCGCACGCCAAGCCAGCCGTTTTAATCCACCGGCAAGCCTGATCGGAATGCTTTTTGGCCCGCAATACGCCGCGGCATATCTGGCAGCGAAGGCGGGTGGCCCTGGCGATCAAGTGGCCTTGGCGCAGTTGTCTGAGGCCTTTGGTCGTCATGATGATGTGATTCATCGAGTGATTGAGCAGGTTCGAGGTGAGCAAATGAAACGTCTAAGTCGCCACAGACAACAAGTGCTTAGTGAGGTGTTGGTGCAAAACGTCGGTGCCAGTGGTTCGAGTATGGTCGGTAAAACACTGGCTGAACTCGGGCTCAAAGTAAGCGTCACGGTTGATGATTTGCCAGGCTTTATCTCGCGGTTTTCGAGCGCAGAGGCCAACTGGCAGGCGCTTTTAAAGCGTGTGTCAAAGCAGTATGGCTTTTTAAACGATCGTCATCACACAACCCGCAATATTTGGGCGGTGAACCTTCGGTGCCCTCACAAACGCCATGAGCTACGTCGCAAAGGCTCAACACGGCTTGGGGCAAATGGTAGCTGGTCGGTACAAGACCATCAATCGTTTCATGCCTTGCGTTACAACCGAGTGATAGGTTGCTATCAGCGTGAATACCCAATGGGTTGGGCACTGGTCAACAGTGCGCCAAGCTCTCGTGCCCAACCAGACTTGCAGCGAGCCACTGACACTGAGCCGCAAAACTTTGCTAAAGAATCGTTTTGGCGTTGGGTTAATCAACAGCCCAATGGAGGCTGGAATATTTTTTCAGGTGGCGATAATCACCTTGCTCGCCGGTGGGCGTCTGTAAGCGAAATTCGCTGGACGACGAAAAGTATGCCTAGTTTTACGGCACTGACTTCAAAGCATCAAGAGTCGATCCGCCTGGCGATAGCCGTCATACAACAGAGTTCGCTGACTCATATGGGTGATGCGATCGAAGAGAAGCGTTTCGGTGGTCGATTCACCCTGAGCTCGCCTGAGCGCACTCAGGCGCTGCACGCAGAGGCCGCGGCTCAAACTGCCTTTGCCCCCCCACAGACGAGCGGCAACGCAACCGCCCCACCCAACCTTTTTCAACCGTTCTGGCGCGCACGTTTGATTGACATCGCCGACACAAAACAGCGAGTGATGCCGAAATGAGTGCACAATCGACGCCGTCTCAAACTCAAGGGCAGGCGACCTTTGAGGCACTCTTGATTATTCTCTTTGGCTTCTTGCTTGTGTTGGGCATACATCACCTCGGTCAGCTCCGTTCGCACACACTTCACTTGCTTGGCGAAAGTCATTTCTTATCGTTTCTCCCCAATCGGGTATCCGATGCTCAGGATCCGTCAGGTGCATCATCGACGGTCAATGCTGTGCCTGTAGCAATGCCTTTGTCAAACGACGAGCGATTGCAGCATCGTTACGTCACTGTGCGCTTGGGTGATTTAACTTATAGCCGGATGCAGCTTGAGCTTGAAAATCAACTCGGCTTTGACTCAGCAACGATGTTACGGACAAGCGTTCAGTCTGCCCCATCGTTACGAAGCAAGTTGCCAGCACTTGGTCTGACTGGCAAAGTCGGACTCACACGCCATAGTTTTTTGTTGCCTGGATATGGTCAGGCAGACTCAACCCTGGCAGCACAAGCGAAAATCGCCGGTTCGGATGCGCTATGGCAAAAAAGCTTTTCGCACTCAAGCCAGCTAGTCAATCAGAGTGCTACAACCTTACAGAGTATTGATCAGGCTTGGGGTCGAGCCTCGCCGACCACGTTATGGTTAGTGCCCTGGGCCAACGAGGGTTTGGAGGTTAAATCGTCGGGGCAAACGTTGACGCTACCGCGCGCACAAGCTGCCTTTACAAATCTTGGCAGTGCATTGAAATGACTCATCTAGCGATTTGTTTCGCCCCGGGGCGACAGCTACGCCTTGCGCTGCGTATCTTGGGTCTGGTCAGTGTTGTCAGCTTGTTATCCGCTAGCCTTTCACCCGCTCAAGCCAGCGTTTCGTTAAAGTCTATCGCGCTACCACAAGCGGTGACTCGTTCGGTCATTGTTGATAACAGTGAATGGCAAGGGGTAGGTGTTGAGCTTGAACATTTACATAGCTCTGCAACACTTGAGGTGACGCTCGAGCAGCTGTCGATGTTTTTGCCTGAGCTGACTCCTGTGTGGTCTGAACAAGGCGTGGCACAAGCGCATTGGACAAGCGCAGAGGCCTCGTACGCCTTGTTTCTTTGGGCAACTCACACACAAACGACCGAAGGCTTGTTGTCAGGGCTTGCGTTTGGCCAGCATCAGAGCTTTGAGCGCAACACCGCGCCCGTGCATTTTGCGGCAATTGATTGGCTTCCTAAGCAAGCCCAGCAGCTATTTCGTTTGATTGACAACTCGGGGGCTCAAGCGGTTGCACTCTCAAGTTTTACGGTTTCAACAACGTCTTCGCAACTCGCGGATCACCTCAAAGCCTATGGCCAACGCAATGGGTGGGTGCGTGTGCCTGACGAACTGACGTTCTTTCGCAACGCAAGGCGCTTGTCGTTTCAGATCATGGCCGATCAAGGTCACACCACGGTTTTGGTTTACGAAACCTCGCAAGAGGCCCCATGAATATCATCTCTACAAAGCGAAATGGGTTGCTGATTGCGGTTTCAATTGGCCTTGGGTGCTTGTCTGCCTGGGCGATTGAACAGCATCTTTCAGCGAAAGAAATCGAGCTTCAAGAGCAAAGTCGCACCGAGAAGGTGGTTCGGATTGTTGCGGCCCGAGATTTGCCACGAGGGACGCTCGTGACTTTGAAAGACTTTGCAAAAAGCGAGTTTCCGGCCAAGTGGATCGGTGCCGATGCAATCGCACTGAGCGAAGTGCAGCTTGTACAAGGTAAACAACTCAATATCGACTTAAAGGCCGGGCAGTTACTCATGCACGTTCATTTAATCGAGCCTGCGCAACCGGCACTGGCGTCGCGGCTAAGCCCAGATAAACGTGCGGTGACGATTCCGGTTGATCTCATGAGCTCGATGTCTGGCTTGCTACAACCCGGCGATCGGGTCGATCTGTTTGTGTCTTTTGACTACAAAGGGCAGCGCACGACCGCCTCGTTGTTACAGGGTGTTGAAGTGCTAGCGACGGGTCAGCAGACAAAGATGACGGGTGAGCACAACGCAGCAACCGAGCTGCGGTATTCAACCGTGACGTTAGCGGCTTCGCAGACTGAGGCAAAAAAACTTGTGGCTGCGCGCCAAGGCGGCACGATTACGGCTGTGCTTAGTCATGAGACGGCTGACCCTCTGATGTTAGGTCATCAGATGACTGCTGCTCAATTACCTGAATTGTTGGGTCTCGAATCCGCTCAACCCAAAGCGTCAGTTGAGATCATCTATGGCGATCGTCTGGCGAAAGACTTACTACCGGCCAACTCGGCGGACTGGTCGGACGTGATTGGTACAGTATCGCCCAAAGGGACACCATGAGTGATTGCAACACTTTTTTGCGAGTATCTAGGTTCGTGCTTTTAGGGATGACCGGTTTAACCATCGCCTGGTGCGACGTGACATTGGGCGCCGATAAACCGCTTCGTCTCGACCTTGAAACGGGGGCCTCTACAGTTCTTAAGCTCAAAGGGGTCACGCGCATTGCCGTGGGTAACAGTCAAATCGTCCAGGTGACAACCGTGAACCCTCGCGAGGTGTTGATATTTGGCAAAACGCGTGGTTCTACGACGGTTGATATTTGGATGTCTGATAAAAAGCGGCACACCTATCGTATTTTTGTTGCACCCGAAGGGTTGAGCAGAATCCAGGAAGAGATCTCGCGCTTGCTTAAAAATATCCCGCAAGCACATAGCAGAATCGCTGGCGATAAATTGGTCATTGAGGGTGAAGACCTTAACGACGCAGATCAGTTACGTATTGCAACCCTTGCCAAGCGTTATCCCGAGGTGATTGACTTTACTAGTCAGCTTGGTTGGGACAAGATGATTTTGTTAGACGTGCAAGTGTTAGAGCTGCCAAGTTCGCGCATGCACGAATTGGGGGTGCGCTGGGATCCAACTTCGCAAGGCGGTCTTCAAACAGGCTTGGCCTGGGAGGGCGGCTCAACCGCGCTGATGCAGCGCCCGGGTGAGGCGGGTATGGCGTTACCCTTTCCGTTGCCACAAGCTGCTGGCTATTTAGGGCTCAATGCCTTGTTGTCTGCCCGGTTGGCCGCCTTGTCAAAGTCTGGCGAAGCCGTCGTGCTGGCACAACCTCAGTTGCTTGCACGTAGCGGTTCGACTGCTAGCTTTTTAGCCGGCGGCGAAGTGCCCTATGCCTCGGTCGATAAAGACGGAAAATCCACCACGACCTTTAAAAAATACGGTGTTTCATTAAACATTACCCCACATGCAGATCGTAATGCCGCGATTCGCTCGCGGATTGAAATTGAAGTCAGCTCAGTCGATACGACTATCACGGTACCAGGCGGGCCCGCCTTAAAAATTCGAAAAGCGTCAACAGAGTTCAATGTGCGCTCAGGGCAGACGCTAGTCTTAGGTGGTTTTATTTCGCGAGAACGGGCTCGGGATCAAGATGGTTTGCCGGGCTTGGCAGGGATACCGGTATTAGGTGGTTTGTTTGGGGTCAAACGAGAACAAGAGCGGCACACCGAGTTGGCAATTTTTGTAACGCCAATGATTGTTGACCCCCGAGATCCAGGGCTCGCCGCGCGCGTGGCCAACGCACAGGGTGTCTTGCAAGAGTCGTTTCCGGCTGCCCCAACACTGAATACGCCGCTTAATCATGTTGACTCACTTGAGTTGAACACGCCGCGTAACGCGTTTGAGGGCCTGGGCCAATGGGAGTCAGACTCGGACAGTGTTCAACCTACGGCGAACCCCTTGTCACAATGGGAAGACGCACCCGCTTTTTCACAGCACTAGTCATTTTTTGTTGCACTGTCAGGAAAGGATTTGAATTGATTGAACTTGATTTGTTTTTTGAAGATGGCACACGCAGGCACGGACGCTTTGAGATCCCTTTGGTGATGGGCCGTGCGCCGGATTGCGGCATTCAGGTCTCGCACTGGCGCGTCGCGCGACAACATTTACGGATCTCGAGCGCTGATGATGGATATCATGTGGATGATCTCGGTTCAATTCTAGGTACACGCGTAAACGGACATCGTATTACCCGTTACGGACCACTTAAAAAGTCTGACGAAATCGTGGTGGGTCCGTGCTTGCTGCGCCTAGCCCCTCAGGCGGCGCACTCGGCGGCTATCAAGAGCGTTTGCAGCGAGGGTACCCCAGCAGAATTGGGCAGACTTCAGTTGCAGTCAGAGCCAAACGTGGTGGCGCCTGAGTCGAGTTCTTTTGTATTTGAGAAAGGCGTGTTTGCCTTAACCGCCCGAACGTCAAGCGTTGGCGTCACAGAGGCACCGCTTGGCGCTCAACCGTCGTTGAGTGATCTCAAGTTACTTGAACCGAACGTATCCCTGTTGTCGGAGTCTACGGATAGTGCGCAGCAAGAACTTCGCCAAGAGCTTCGTGCTGGCTTAATTCAGGCATTTGATCTACGGCGTCACGACGTTGGTGCATTATCTGAAGGTGCGTTAAAGGCGCACGCGCTGACATGTGTGGCTGACTTGCTAGACAAACGACGGTTGCCGCTCAGTGATGCGCAGCGCAGCAGAATTCTCAAACTCGTTGTCGATGAAGCAGTCGGGCTGGGCGTCATTGAAGAGTTACTTGAAGACCCTGTGGTCACTGAAATCATGGTCAATCGCTTTGATGAGATCTACGTTGAAGCAGGTGGGAGAATCTCGAAACATCTGCTTCAATTTAGTAGTGAGCAAGCGGTACGAAGTGTGATTGAACGTATTGTTTTCCCGTTAGGCCGTCGAATTGATGAGGCCTCACCGATGGTTGACGCCCGTTTGCCCAACGGCTCGCGCCTAAACGCAGTATTGCCTCCGGTCTCTGTCAAAGGGGCGAGCTTTACCATCAGAAAGTTTCCTCAACAGCGACTGCAAATGCAAGATTTGGTTGCCCTGCAAGCCTTGCCTGCGCCGTTAGCCGAATTTTTACGTCTGTGCGTTGAACGTCGGTTAAATATTCTCGTTTCAGGCGGCACAGGTTCAGGCAAAACCACCTTGCTCAATGTGTTGGCAGGGTTTGTTGATCCAGCACAACGCATTGTGACGATCGAAGATTGTGCCGAACTGTTGATCGCTCATCCGCATGTCGTGACGCTTGAGGCAAGGCAGGCAAATTCTGAAGGGCAAGGCGCAGTCACAATTCGTGACTTAGTCAAAAATGCTTTACGGATGCGACCCGACCGTATTGTGATTGGTGAAGTCCGTAGCGCCGAAGCGATTGATATGCTGGCCGCGATGAACACCGGGCACGATGGCTCAATCACAACCTTGCATGCGAATAGCCCTCGCGATGCTCTATCGCGACTCGAGACAATGGTACTGAGTGGCAATACGGGTTTGCCCCTGCAGGCGATACGCGAGCAAATTGGTTCGGCACTGAAGTTGATTGTGCAGCAGACCAGATTGGCAAATGGTCGAAGGGTGATCACTGGGGTGGCCGAAATATCTGGGATTGAGTCAGGCACTATTCAAACGCAACAATTGGCTATATTTGACGTCTGCCGTCAGCGTTTAACCGGCGCGGGCTTGCGGCCGTCGATCTTCGAAGATACCTCCGTTTCACCTGATTCGGAGATGATGAATTGGTTTTTACACGTATGAGTACGTTGGCGCTGGCGTGCGCGTGCTTGTCGATTGCATTGGGGGCATGGCTCGGGCAGTGCCTATTTTTTCGGGCGTCGCAGCACTATCGTACGCAACTCACTAAGCAAGCACGTGCAGAACTGTCTGATTTGTTCGTCTTTATCGACACCACACACCTGTGGCCCGCGCTAGTCTGCGTGGCGGTGGGGGCCAGCATGCTGCTTTGGTGGATGACGCAAAGCATCTTGTTTGCGATGTGTGTGGGCGGTGTGAGTTTTATATTGCCCCGAATCGTGCTGAGTCGTGCTGTTCGCAAGCGTCAGCAACGTTTTGACCTGCAATTACCAGACCTCCTGTCATCGTTGTCAGGTGCTTTGCGTGCAGGGGTTGGTTTGTCGGTAGCGTTCAAGCACATTGTTCAAGACGCAAGCCCCCCGCTATCGCAAGAATTTGGGCTTGTGTTGCGCGAGCAAAGAATGGGGGTTGAATTGACGCAAGCCCTGAATAATCTCTACCAGCGCATGCCCTCTGAAAGTGTTGAACTGGTGACAACCATGCTGATCGTCGGGACACGCTCGGGTGCCTCGTTGGCGGATTTGCTGGAACGTTTATGTACCAACCTGCGGGCGCGTCAGCATCTTGAAAAAAAAGTTGAAGTCATGACGACGCAAGGAAAGATGCAAGCCTGGGTGATGGGTGCACTGCCCGCGGTGCTTTTGCTGGTATTAAGCCAAATTGACCCACAGTCGATGTATTTGCTACACAGTACTTCGGTGGGGCAGGCCGTGCTGGCGACTGTGTTCATTCTTGAATGCCTTGGGGTCTACTTCTTGCGCCGTATTCTCGCCATTCATGTTTAGCTCGATGGTTTGGCTGGCGTTGCTCTCGGGCGCATTGGCCATTGCAGCGGCGCTGTTCGTTGGTGGTCGGGCTTTGTTGGCTAATCTTGGTCAAATCCGTCGTACTGGCCTTCATGCGGTCATCAAGGCGTGGCTAAAAGTTGGAATCCTTCGCCCAATTTTGACGCCGCTCGGGCGCTGGCTGTTACCTTTTATCACCTGGAATCAACGGCGTACGTTGACTCAATTACTTTTACGTAGTGCGTCAACCGATTTGGATTACGCCCAGATGTTTGCAGCCCGAGTATTGCTGGGATTGCTAGGGCTCGTCATCTATTTGAGCGCTGTTGGTTTAAGTGCGATACAGGAGCGAGCGCTGCGCGCTGAGCTCTTGGTCGATATATTGTTGAGCACATGCCTAGCGGCATTCTTGTGGTGGTTACCAATCTTGTGGCTCAAGCAACGTTATCGGCAAAGGCTGATCGCTATCGAGCGTTCATTGCCCTTTTTTTTAGATATGGTTGGGCTTGGATTAGGCTCAGGGCAGAATTTGCAAGCCTCGCTCCAACTTGCTTGCGATCATCTCAGCGATGGCGCACTAAAGGCCGAATGGCTTCAGACCTTAGGCGATATTCGAACTGGCGTGGGGCGCAGCGAAGCGCTTAGGCAAATGAGTCTACGAATTGAATTAGTGGCTTTACGGCAACTGCTCTCGGCCTTGATTCAGGGCGAGGCGCTAGGTCAGGCGATGGCGCAGATTGTAGAAGTCTATGGCACTCAGCAGCGCGCACAACGTTTGATGAATGCTGAAAAACTGGCGTTACAGGCACCGATCAAGATGCTGTTTCCGTTGGCGCTGTTTATTTTTCCGTGTACGTTTTTAGTGCTGGGGTTTCCGGTGGTGGTACAGCTGTTTGGATTGCAACAGTGACCAGAGGGCTGACATGTCGCTTTTGCTTTAACCTAATGCGCGGACATTCTCTCCGTTCAGGAGGAGGATGAATAGCGCGGAGCGGACAGATGTTCAAAAGATGAATTTCAGACCGTATCGTTGTTCAAGAAAAATGGTGACAAGACTAGGAATTTGATCAAATGCTTTGCCTTCATACCAATCATGACATGACCGAACAGCCTGAGTACCAGTTTGCGTTGGTGCAAGCCGACACAATGTTTGCACGGCTGCTTGGTCTGCTAGGTCAACGTGCGATGGCGCCCAGCCAGGCGCTTTGGCTAAAGCCGTGTTTTGCCGTGCATACCGTTGGTATGCGGTTTTCGCTTGGTGTCTTTTTTATCGACAAAAAAGGTGCCGTCGTCAAGGCGATTGCCCGGCTACAACCCAATCGCTTTGCCGTGTGCTGGCAGGCGAACTCTGTCGTTGAAACCGCGGCGTTTGCAAACGAGCAAACAGAGGCCTTATCGTTCGCCGTTATGCGGGCAATTGCTCAGGCTCAGTCGTCATAAACACTGATGCATAGCTTGGATAGAAACTGCAGTACAAAACGGCACCACCGACAATATTGATGGGCACTTGCACGGTGGCTGCGATTGTACTCGGAAGGCCTATCCAGACTAAGAGGCTTAGGGCGCTATCAATTGCTAAAAATATGGCTAGCCAGCAGAGTCCGTAAACCAAAAAGACCCATTTGTTACGCCAACAGGCGATACCGCTAAAAAATAGAGCTCGAAATATGCTGATTTGATGCCATGCCACAAGGATGGGTGCGTACCAAAAAATGGCAGCCATCAGCATGTAGAACACAGCAAAAATAAGCATCGGCGTGCGAACGGCCTCGAGCAAGGGCATTAAATTGTTGGCGTCGGTCATAGATTTGAGTGCTTCTGAGACCTCAGCGGCAAAAGGGGCGAACGCAAGTAGGCCCAACAATAGGCAGATCACTAAGTAGAGGGCACCCATCCCAACGAGTCGCTTGAAAACGCCACTTGGTTTGAGCGGCTCAAGCCACATGTTGAGTAACATTTTGTGCCCTTGCGCGGCGTGGCGCCCGGCAGATAGGGTCACGACGGTTACTGCTGGCATGAGGATGACAAACAGTATTGGACCGATCGGTGGTGTGATGCTTGCGACCATGAGTAGCAAACTGATGAACATTGCCCAGGAGAAAAAGGCAAGCGGCTGGGTACGAAACAAAGCCCAACCATCGTTGACCCAGCGCCAGCCTGATAAGGCGTTTAAAGCAATAGCTTGCATCAGTCTTCCTTTGGTAAATCGGGGATCAGACCGACAGTTCTCTGTTGAAGTACGCGCTCAAAATGAGTGGGGTCGTGCGGTTTAAGTGTTTGAGCAGAGCGAGGTAAATAAAAATCGTACAGACGTGATATCCAGAAACGTAATGCTGCTGCGCGTAATATCGCTGGCCAAAGGCGACGCTCAGCCGCAGTGAAGGGCCGCAGGCTGGCGTAAGCACTTAACCATGCACTGGCGTATGCGGGTTTGACGATACCCGTGGCTAAATCAATACACCAGTCATTGACGCAAACGGCAACGTCAAACAGCCAGGTGTCACAGCCAGCAAAATAAAAATCAATCAATCCGCCCATTTGAGGCACGGTTTGAGTGCCTGCAAATAAAACGTTATCTCTGAAAAGATCGCAGTGTGCGGGCCCAAAGGGCAGGGTTTTGTAATCTTGCGTCAACGCCATGGCGCGCTGCTCTGCCAAGGTGCTGGATAACAATTCAGCAAGGGTAGGGGGTAGGTAGGGGAGTACTACTGGAGCGGTTTGCTCCCACCAAGCGAGGCCACGCAGGTTAGGTTGGCTAAGCTTGAAGTCTTTGGCGGCCAAGTGGGCTTGCGCCAGTGTTTGACCGGCGAGCGCGCAATGTGCGAGCGAGGGGACTGGCTCGTAGCCACCGGGCAGACGATTGACGATCGCTGCGGGTTTTTGCAAAAAAGTCGACAGCCGAACGCCGTCTAGGCGAGTTTGCGGTTGCGGCACGGGTACGCCTCGTTGCGCCAGATGATGCATCAGTTCAATATAGAAGGGCAGTTGCTCGGCTGTGAGCACTTCAAAGATCGTTAAAACGTACTCGCCCTGTGTCGTCGTGAGAAAAAAATTGCTGTTTTCGATGCCAGCAGCAATCCCACGTAGCGCGACAAACTCACCTAAGGCATATTGCCTCAGTAGCGCGCGTGCGTCAGTGTCACTGACAATCGTAAAAACAGCCATAAAGCGTCACACAGGGTTAGGTCTTGCAAGTTCAGTTGCGTCAGCAAAGGGCAAGGCGCAAAGTCAGAGCTCGAAGTTTAGCAAGAAGTGCAGAAACCCTCTTAGTTCGCGACAAGAAGTTAGGTCGCAGAGTGCGTAAAAAGACTCGCTTGCGCGATGGTGAGCGTAAAATCGCGACTTTCTGGTGAAAACTACCAGAACGTTGAGCCACGGCGGTTGAGTCTTGGGGTGTGCTTGGTAGCCATCGCGTTTTCGTACCTTTTGCCAATGAACAGCGTCCCTTTGCAATCTTGCCTCAGTCGTCTTTGAAATGTTGTCACAAGGCCGTGAAACAGGTGTTTTTCATTCAATATGCATAATTCGACCGCGGGTCAGGCGCTTGCGGTTTCAAATGCCAGCGATCGCTGGCGCTTGTGCGTCGCTCCTATGATCGACGTGACAGATCGTCATTGTCGTTTTTTTCATCGTCTGCTCGCCCCGCGGGCTCGTCTGTATACCGAGATGATTACAACGGGCGCCTTGTTGCATGGTGATGCGCAACGACATCTTGATTTTAATGAGCAAGAACATCCTGTTGCGTTGCAGCTTGGTGGCAGCGAAGCAGAGGCCTTAGTGGCCAGCGCAAAGCTTGGCGCACAGTGGGGCTACGACGAGATCAATCTGAATTGTGGTTGTCCGTCTGAACGGGTTCAGAAAGGTGCGTTTGGCGCTTGTTTGATGGCCGAGCCTAACTTAGTGGCTGACTGTATCAAAGCTATGCAAGATGCGGTCAGTGTTCCCGTGACGGTTAAGCATCGTCTGGGGTTAGATAAAAATGAGTCGTACGATTTTGTGCGAGATTTTGTGGGTGCGATTTACGAGACTGGATGCCGAGTCTTTATTATTCATGCCCGTAACGCTGTGCTGAAGGGTTTGTCGCCTAAAGATAACCGTGAGGTCCCGCCATTGAGGTACGACGAGGCGGCACGGTTGAAACACGATTTTCCGGATGCGGTGATGGTGTTAAACGGTGGGCTCACGACTTTAGCTGATTGTGAAGCCGAGTTGCCACGCTTTGATGGCGTGATGTTGGGGCGCTCGCCCTGGCACGATCCCTCAGTGTTGGCGCGTCTGTCACAAGCTTGGTGGCCGCAGTTAGCGGTCAAGACTGAGCCCGAAGTCATCGAGGCGTTGGTGAATTATGCCGGCCAACAAATCGCAGCTAAGGTGCCCTTGCGCATTGTCGTACGGCCGCTACTCGGTTTATTTAATGGGCGCTCGAATTCACGTATCTGGCGGCGGATGTTGTCAGATTCGAAGCTCTTGCGGCAGGATGACCCAGAATTGATTCGCTTAGCGTGGCAGCAGGTTGGAGGTGATGCCGCTCGTCGATAAGCCACAGAAAAACGTTTGCGATGCACAGGTTGCTCTGAGGTCTGTTCACGTTCATGGGCGCCGCTGGGACAGTTTTAGAGTGGTCACCCGCTGACGTTAAGCGAAGGCTCAGACACACGCATGCTAGGGTGGCTAAAAAATAGTCATACAAGAGGCTTCAGGTGGACGCCTTTCTAGCTATTTTTAGCAGGCTCTTTGTCGGCAGGCCAGTCGCGGATGTAGGCCTTGAGCATTGAGTTTTCGAATTTTTGGGCAGCCGCAATGGCTTGTGCCATGTCATAAAATGAAATAACACCGAGCAACATTTCTCCCTCCATGACGGGTACATAACGCGAGTGATGCTCGAGCATCAGCCGCTGTACCTCAGTGGCTAAGGTGTCTGGGTTCACGCTGACTGGGTTTCGCTGCATGATCGCACCGATGACCACATCGCCAATCGTTGCGTGGTGTTCGCTTAAATAACGAATGATTTCGCGAAACGTAAGGATGCCCGCGAGTTGACCACTCTGCATGATCACCAACGAGCCAATATCATGCGTGCTCATTGTTTTCAGAGCCTGAGTGACCAAGGTTTCGGGCGTGGCGGTGAAAAGGGTGTTGCCTTTCACCTTCAGAACTTCGCTAACTTTCAGCATGTTTGTCTCCTGCGTCGCTGCTCACTATTGGATTGTAGTGGGTGAGTCACGGAGCTGTCATGGTGCTCTAAAACCTCAGCAAGAGTGGGGTCAACCTGCTGCGTGATGAGTTGGCTAAGCGCCTGGGCGAGAAACGGCTGCTCTAAGAGCTTGATTGAAGAGCGATCCAGTGCAAGCTGATCGACTAAGGGACCAAGTGTTGTGCGTTCTGGGTCGCAAGCTAGCAACCAGCGTTCATTTTTTGCGCCAGGTGCGACGGCAACTAAACCCATTGCGGTTAAGCACTCTAGGCGCTCTTCGAGAACATTGAGCGGTAGGCGCAAACGCATCAGGAGTTTAGTGCTACTGCATCCCGGAGGTATGTTGCCACGGGCTTCACTCAGTACTTTTAGAACGGATAGAGCATCCATCAAGGCTGCACCTGGTCTAATTTTAGGATCAAGTCGACCGATTCGCAGTAACGGTAGATTGGCAGCGACTAAGGCACCAATCAAGATGCCAAGCCAGCACAGATAGATCCAGATCAAAAAAACAGGTAAAGCAGCAAAGGCACCATAAATCATGGTGTATGTCGAAAAGCTCGAGACGTAATAGGCAAAGCCGATTTTCATGGTTTCTAAAATCAGGGCTGAGATGACGCCACCCACCAACGCATCGCCTCGATTGACACGTGTATTTGGCACCACAGTAAACAGGGCGGCAAAGGCGAGTGCGCCTAAAAGCACGGGTAATAGCTTCAGTGCGATGGCTAGAAAAATTGGGGCATTTGCGAGTAACCCTATTGACTCACGGGCCAAAAAAGCCGTTGCGTAGAGGCTAGCGCCTGTCAGCACAGGTCCAAGAGTAATAACCGCCCAATAGACCAGCATGCGGTAAGCCACCCGACGTTGCCGCTCGACTTGCCAAATAGTATTGAGCGCCGATTCAACAGACATGATCAAAAACACGACGGTCAGCACTAAAAACCCACCACCAATTGCAGTCAGACGCGAGGCTTGCGCGGCGAACTCATTGAGGTAAGTCATAATCGTGTCTGACACGGTGGGCGGCATCAGACTGCTGCTCATAAAGGCTTGAAGCGCGTCGCTGAACTCGGTAAAGAGCGGAAACGCCGTGAAGAGTGAAAGCACCACCGCCAAGAGAGGCACAATCGAGAGCACAGTGGTAAAGGTCAGGCTGGCGGCGAGTTGTACCGCTTTGGCTTGCGTGGCGCGTTGCACGGCCAAGCCAAGGATTTGCGTCGCAGCACCAAAATATCGATCTACGTCTTTTTGCGCAAAATGTTGCTTTGCATGGGCTTGCATGCGAATCCTCCGTCTGCAGGCGATAATAGCAGTGTCGCCTCCCATCGGGCGTTTCAGTACTGATATCTTTGCCCCACCTGAGCGCAGCACACAACATGTCCGAGATCAACGCTTCATCGCAGTCTACCGTCGTGTTAAATGTTGCACTGCAGCGTAGCGCTGCTGTGAGCTTATTCGGGCTCTTTTTTCTGTGTTTGCTCTGGGAGATCTGGCTAGCACCACTCAGGCCCGGTGGCACCTTATTGTTTTTAAAGGCGCTGCCGCTGGCCTTTGCGATGCGGGGCGTCTTGCGTGGCAGCCTGTATACGATTCAGTGGGCGTCTATGTTGGTGTTGTTGTACTTGATGGAGGGTGTGGTGCGGGTGATGTCTGATCCGCCGGGCCCCTCAATTATGTTGGCCTGGATTGAAATCGTCTTGGCGACAATCTTCTTTTTTAGTTCGGTCTTTTATGTTCGCCCGGCAAAGCGCGTGGCCAAAGCTTTGCAAAAGGCTGAAAAGCTAAATCAAAAGGCTGAAAAGCTCAATAAACAGACTGAAAAGCTAAATCAACAGACTGAAAAGCTCAATCAACAGACTGAAAAGCTCAACTAGTGATTGACCCTTCGTGCATGGGGTCAATGCAAGTTCAGCCGACGTAACAAGCCAAAATAGTGCTAATCCAGCCAAAATAGTGCTAATCCAGCCAAAATAGTGTTAATCGCAGCTCAAACAATATCACTCTCATGACTTCACCTTCTTGTTTTGAACCGCTCGTTAAAGCGAATACGTTTGCAAGCTTACCCTCAGATTTTTATACACGCTTGCCCACGACACCGCTCACGGCGCCTCGCTTGGCGCATGCCAGTGCTGAGGTGGCTGCGGTCTTAGGGTTGCCCAGCGAGGCACTAGTCTCTCAAGAGTTTCTTGATGTGGTGAGCGGTACTAAACCGATGCCCGGTGGCGACACCATGGCGGCTGTGTATAGCGGGCACCAGTTTGGCGTGTGGGCTGGTCAGTTAGGCGACGGGCGCGCCCACCTGTTGGGTGAAATCCAGGGACCAGACGGTAGTTTTGAAGTGCAACTGAAGGGCGCGGGGATGACACCGTACTCACGTATGGGAGATGGCCGGGCTGTCTTGCGTTCTTCGGTGCGAGAGTATTTAGCGAGCCACGCGATGCTTGGGCTTGGCATCGCGACAACGCAGGCGCTATCGCTGGTTTCTGCCCGCAATCCTGTCAGACGCGAAACCCTTGAAACAGCTGCGGTCGTGGCGCGAGTGGCACCAAGTTTTATCCGCTTTGGTTCGTTTGAACACTGGGCTGCGCGCAGGCGACCCGACTTGTTGCGCGTGTTGGCCGATTACGTGATCGACCGGTTTTACCCTGAGTGCCGCGATGCGAGTCACTCTAGTACTGCGGGGCATACCAGAATTCTAGGTGATACGAGCACTGTAGGTGAGATCAGCACGACTGGTGATACCACCACCGTCAAAGACTACGAGCCTTACGTGCAATTGCTGCGTGCAGTCGTGCGGCGCACCGCAACGCTCATGGCAAGTTGGCAAGTGGTGGGTTTTTGTCATGGGGTGATGAATACCGACAACATGTCGATTTTGGGGCTCACACTTGACTACGGCCCCTATGGTTTCATGGATGGCTTTGATGCCAAGCACATCTGTAATCACACTGATAGCGGCGGTCGCTACGCCTGGCACGCTCAACCCGCGGTGGCGCACTGGAATCTCTATCAGCTCGCGAATAGCCTGCACGAAATCGTTCCCGAAGCCGAGCCTCTGAAAGCGGCGCTTGATGAATATGAAGCGTGTTTTCTGGGTGCCATGCAGGCTCGTATGAGCCAAAAGTTAGGCTTAAGCGCGTGGCAGGCAGGTGATGAAACGCTGATCGACGATCTCTGGAGTCTCATGCAAGCCAGTCACGCAGACTTTACGCTGACCTTTAGGCAACTGGCTTACGCGCCGGGTCTGACGCAGGCCTCGCAAGCGCAAATTGAGCATGACTTGGGCGGCACGGTGAACGCGAACCTGCTGCCTTTTGTGGATTTATTTGTGGATCGTGCGGGCGCGCAAGCTTGGCTTAGCCGCTACAGCGCTCGACTGGGCTCGGACCCTACCCAACATTGGCAAGAGCGGGTTGCCGGCATGCTGGCGGTGAACCCGCTGTATGTGCTGCGTAATCACATTGCACAGCAGGCGATTGAGGCAGCCGAAAAGGGCGACTTTAGCGAAGTGCAGCGCCAAATGCAGCTTTTGAGCGACCCGTTTCACGCTCGGGCGGGCCTAGAAGCGTATGCCGCTGCGCCACCGGCCGGGGCACCTCATTTAGAGGTGAGTTGCTCGTCTTGAGGCACTGACGTGGGCAAAGGGGCTAAAGCCGTTGCGCCTACCTCAGACACTCTGCATTTAGAGGTGAGTTGCTCTTCGTGAGGCACTGACGTGGGCAAAGGGGCCTAAGCCGCTGCGCCTCTCGCAAAGACATCGCATTTAGAGGTTAATTGCTCTGAGTGATGCAATAATGTGAGTTTGAAGGTTGCGATGCTACTTTTAGAGGGCAAACGTGACCTGACTCTGTTTATTTTTTCGGTACTTGTCGCCTATGTCTGGTAATACGCTCGGTACGCTATTTTGTGTGACGAATTTTGGTGAGTCACATGGCCCCGCAATCGGCTGTGTGGTCGATGGGTGCCCTCCTGGCCTGGTGCTTTGCGAACAAGATATTCAAGTTGAACTTGATCGTCGTCGCCCCGGCACCTCGCGCCACGTGACGCAGCGCCAAGAGGCCGATCAGGTTGAGATTTTGTCTGGAGTCTACGAAGGTAAAACCACAGGTACCCCGATCGCGTTGTTGATTCGAAACGTTGACGCACGCAGTAAAGACTACAGTGCCATCGCTGACACGTTTAGGCCTGGGCACGCTGACTTCACCTACTACAACAAGTACGGCGCACGCGATCCGCGTGGTGGTGGGCGCTCTTCGGCTCGCTTGACTGCGCCAACGGTCGCTGCCGGAGCCATCGCAAAAAAATGGCTGTCTGAGCACGTTGGGATCAAGGTGCGGGGCTACATGAGTCAGTTAGGCCCGATCGCGATGCCTTTTGTCAGTTGGGATCACGTCCCGAATAATCCGTTTTATGCGGCCAATGACACTAGCACGCCTGAACTCGAGGCCTATATGGATCAGTTACGTCGCGATGGGGATTCGGTTGGCGCTCGTATCGAAGTGGTCGCCGAGGGCTTGCCCGCGGGTTGGGGCGAGCCCATCTATGACCGCCTCGATGCAGACATTGCTCACGCCATGATGGGGTTGAACGCCGTCAAGGGCGTTGAGATTGGCGCTGGCTTCAAAAGCGTTGAGCAGCGCGGCTCTGAGCACGGCGACGAGATTACGCCTGAGGGCTTTTTGACGAATAATGCCGGTGGTGTGCTGGGTGGGATCTCAACGGGGCAGCCAATTACGGTGAGCCTGGCGATTAAGCCAACCTCAAGTATTCGGACCGAGCGCCGCTCAATTGACCGGGCCGGCAACCCAGTCATGGTGCAAACCCTAGGTCGCCACGATCCGTGTGTGGGGATTCGGGCGACACCGATTGCCGAAGCCTTGCTAGCCTTAATTTTGATCGATCATGCTTTGCGGCACCGTGCGCAGTGCGGGTAAGGTTAAAAATGCCCTAGTTCTGGTCAGGTTAGCGGCCTGTTTGACGGCCACTAGCCACCAGACGCTAGTGATGAGGTTGGCTATGGCATAATCAAGGGCTACCCTCTTACAACGCGTGTTTGGCAGATCGAACGTCATGAAAAAAACTCTATACGACAAGCTTTGGGACGCTCATGTGGTTAACGAAGAACCAGATGGCACCGCAATTTTGTACATCGACCGTCACTTGCTGCACGAGGTCACAAGCCCACAGGCTTTTGAAGGCCTTGATTTGGCCGGTCGCCCGCTTTGGCGTCTGAATGCCAATTTGGCGGTGGCAGATCACAACGTGCCGACTGTGGCGCGTGATCGTGCCCAAGGTATCACTGACCCAATATCAAAATTGCAGGTCGATACGCTTGACGCAAACTGCGTCAAACATAACGTGATTGAATTTCGCATGAACGATTTGCGTCAGGGCATTGTTCACGTGATCGGCCCCGAGCAAGGCGCAACGCTACCGGGCATGACCGTGGTGTGCGGCGACTCGCATACCAGCACACATGGCGCCTTTGGTGCCTTGGCCTTTGGTATCGGCACCTCAGAAGTCGAGCACGTGATGGCAACGCAAACACTGCAAGCCAAGAAAAACAAAAACATGTTGGTGCGTGTTGAAGGTACCTTGCCGATTGGCTGTACCGCGAAAGACGTGATTCTGTACGTGATTGGTCAAATTGGCACTGCCGGCGGCACGGGTCACGCGATTGAGTTTTCGGGCAGCACGATTCGTGGCTTGTCAATGGAAGGCCGCATGACCTTGTGCAACATGGCGATTGAAGCGGGTGCACGTTCAGGCATGGTGGCAGTTGACCAAAAAACGATTGATTACTGTGCGGGTCGTCCGTTTTCACCTAGCGGCGCTTTGTGGGATGCTGCGGTGGCTTACTGGAAAACCTTGCATACCGACGAAGGCGCTTTTTTCGATCGCGTCGTTGAGATCGATGCACGCCAGATTGTTCCTCAGGTCACTTGGGGGACATCACCCGAGATGGTCTTACCCGTGACCGGACGTGTGCCTGATCCTGATCGCGAAAAAGATGACATGCGCCGTGAAGGGATGGAGCGTGCTTTGGTGTACATGGGCTTGAAGCCCAACACCTTGATTGAAGACATCAAAATTGATCGCGTGTTTATCGGATCTTGCACCAACTCGCGGATTGAAGATTTGCGTGCGGCTGCAGTGGTTGCCCGCGGTCGTAAGGTCGCGAGCAATGTGCGTCAGGCGCTTGTGGTGGCTGGCTCTGGTCTGGTCAAAGCACAAGCTGAGCGCGAAGGCTTAGACAAGATTTTTATCGAGGCAGGTTTTGAATGGCGTGAGCCAGGCTGCTCAATGTGCTTGGCCATGAACGCCGATCGCATTGAACCGGGCGAGCGTTGTGCCTCGACTTCAAA
The DNA here is from genome assembly GCA_945874505.1 of Bordetella parapertussis. GTDB lineage: Bacteria > Pseudomonadota > Gammaproteobacteria > Burkholderiales > Burkholderiaceae_B > Zwartia > Zwartia parapertussis_J. The sequence continues at coordinate 21,631 of CAMCII010000002.1, forward strand.
CCGAAACTTTGAAGGTCGCCAAGGGCAGGGTGGTCGCACCCATCTCGTGAGTCCGGCCATGGCAGCAGCTGCCGCCGTGTCGGGTCATTTTGTTGACGTACGTAACCTCCGGTAAACATCATGGATTCATTCATCACGCATCAAGGCTTGGTCGCTCCGCTCGATCGCGAAAACGTCGATACCGATCTGATCATTCCAAAGCAGTTTTTGAAATCAATTAAGCGCACAGGCTTTGGCCCAAACTTGTTTGACGAGATCCGTTATCTGGATCATGGCGAGCCAGGGATGGACAACTCCAAGCGCCCGTTGAACCCAGAATTTATTTTGAACCACTCGCGTTATCAGGGTGCTTCGATTTTGTTGGGTCGTAAAAACTTTGGCTGCGGTTCAAGCCGCGAGCATGCCCCCTGGGCGCTGGCGCAATATGGCTTTCGGGCAGTGATTGCACCGTCGTTTGCTGATATCTTTTTTAATAATAGCTACAAGACTGGTTTCTTGCCGATTGTGTTGTCTGAGTTGCAAATCTCGCGTCTGTTTGACGAGGTGCGTGGTTTTGTTGGCTATAAGTTAACGATTGATCTTGAAAAACAAGTCGTGATTGCACCTGACGGTCGTGCGATGGATTTTGATATCACTGCACATCGCAAATATTGCATGATCAATGGTTTAGATGAAATTGGTTTGACTCTGCGTCAGGCCGATAAGATTCGAACCTTTGAGGCTGAGCGGCTCGCCCGCCATCCTTGGTTAGATGTTCAACCAATCGGTGCACGTTAATTCACTTAAACGTTGGGCCGGTTTACCGGCCCATTACTTTTGGATCAAAGCAACATGACGCAAAAAATTGCAGTATTGCCTGGTGATGGAATCGGTGCCGAGATTATTGAACAGGCGGTTCGGGTCTTGGGTGCGTTGAAATTACCCCTTGAAATCACGCATGCCCCCGTGGGTGGCACCGCCTATGACTTACATGGCCATCCGTTGCCACCCGCAACCTTGAAGCTTGCACAAGAATCAAATGCTGTATTGTTTGGTGCAGTGGGCGATTGGAAATACGACAAGCTGCCTCGCGAGCACCGCCCTGAGCAGGCGATTTTGGGTCTGCGTAAAGCACTCGGTTTGTTTGCGAACTTTCGCCCGGCGATTTTGTATCCTGAGTTAGCCAACGCATCATCTTTAAAGCCCGAAATCGTCTCTGGTTTAGATATTTTGATTTTGCGTGAGCTGACGGGTGATATTTATTTTGGTTCACCCCGCGGCGTGCGCGTGGCCCCTGACGGCCCGTTTGCAGGTGAACGTGAAGGCTTTGACACAATGCGTTATGCAGAGCCCGAGGTTCGCCGCATTGCGCATTTGGGTTTTCAGGCCGCGCTTAAGCGTCAACGTCGTTTGTGTAGCGTGGATAAGGCCAACGTACTTGAAACCTCGCAACTGTGGCGCGATATCGTGACCGAGATTGGCAAAGAGTATCCGGATGTTGCGTTGTCGCATATGTACGTTGACAATGCCGCGATGCAGTTGGTGCGCGCGCCACGTGACTTTGATGTGATTGTGACCGGCAATTTGTTCGGCGACATTCTGTCTGATGAGGCGTCGATGTTGACGGGTTCGATCGGCATGTTGCCGTCGGCCTCGCTCAATGCCTCAGGTCAGGGCTTGTACGAGCCGAGCCATGGCTCGGCACCTGACATTGCCGGTAAAGGTGTGGCAAATCCCTTGGCCACGATCTTGTCTGCAGCAATGATGGTGCGCTACTCGCTTGACCAAGCCGCGCAGGCTGATCGTATCGAACAAGCCGTGCGTCGTGTGCTTCAGCAAGGGCTGCGCACCGCCGATATTTACGAGCAAGGCACAACTAAAGTTGGCACTGCAGCGATGGGCGATGCTGTCTTGAAGGCTTTAGGCTAATAGGGGTGCCGAGGCTTTCGCTCGACAGGGCGAGCTAGGCAGCTGAGTGATCTGCACGTTTAACCATAGCCACTCGCAGGCGGCTTAAGCGAGTCTAAGGTGAGGTTTAACCTTGGTGGTAACATAGCCTCTAACTGCCTAGGCTCTAAGTGCACGTATCTAAACGATTTTTTGGTTTTTAACGATGAGACAGTCTGTTGGTTTAGTGGGTTGGCGTGGGATGGTGGGCTCAGTGCTCATGCAGCGTATGCGCGACGAGGGTGATTTTGCCTTAATTGACCCAGTATTTTTTTCAACCAGTAACGCAGGTGGACGTGCGCCCGAGTGGGCTGGTTCTACAGCCTTACAGAACGCCTTTGACATCGACGCTTTAAAAAAACTGCCAATTATCGTGACTGCACAAGGCGGCGACTACACCAGCGAGGTCTATCCCAAGCTGCGCGCAGCGGGCTGGACAGGTATCTGGATTGATGCTGCAAGTACGCTGCGCATGAAAGATGATGCCATCATCGTGCTAGACCCTGTCAATCGCCCTGTGATTGATGCTGCACTTAAGCGTGGTATCCGAAATTTTATTGGTGGTAATTGCACCGTTAGTTGCATGATGATGGGCTTGGCCGGTTTGTTCAAAGAAGGTTTGGTGCAGTGGATGACCAGCATGACTTACCAAGCTGCCTCTGGCGGAGGTGCGCAGCACATGCGCGAGCTGCTGACTCAGTTTGGTTTGCTCAATGCCGCAGTCAAGCCTCAGCTTGATGACCCAGCTTCGGCGATTCTTGACATTGACCGATCTGTACTGGCTTTGCAGCAAAGCGGCCAGTTACCCACTGAGCACTTTGGGATTCCTTTAGCAGGTAACCTGATCCCTTGGATTGATAAAGATCTGGGTAACGGGATGTCGCGCGAAGAGTGGAAAGGCGAGGCTGAAACGAACAAGATTTTAGGTCGTGGCGAAGGCTTTGGTTCAACCCCGATTCCGATTGATGGTTTGTGCGTGCGCATTGGCGCGATGCGCTGCCATAGCCAGGCGCTCACGATTAAGCTCACTCAAGATGTGCCGATTGACGAGATTACCGATATTGTCAAAAACGGTACGGCCTGGGCTAAGGTCGTGGCCAACACGAAAGACGCTACCCTAGAAGCATTGTCACCCGTGGCTGTCACGGGTACGCTTGATATTCCCGTTGGACGTATGCGCAAGCTATCAATGGGCCCTGAGTATTTGGGTGCCTTTACAGTTGGTGATCAACTGTTGTGGGGTGCAGCCGAACCGTTGCGCAGAATGTTGCGTATTTCGTTGGGCGAACTTTAAGTCAATGGAGTGTTGTGATGCGCGATGAACTGAACGTTGCCTGCCGAAAGTCGCTGCAGTTTGGCGTAACGCTTGGCTTGACACTTGCCGTGTGTACACAAGCCTTTGCGTTAAAAGCCGGGCACGGTAGCGTGGATTCAATGCCTGGTGCACCTTTGAAGGTGTCGATTCCGTTACTCGAGGTTCTTGCCGCTGACGCTTCTTCCTTGCGGGTCAAGGTGGCGTCGGCCGATGCTTGGGCCAAATCTGGGTTGACTCCGCCCGTCAGTCTTGAGTCGATGACAGTATCAATTGAGGCGGGATTCGTAAAAGATTCACGCATGCTGGTGCTTCGTTCAAATCAACTCGCAGACAAACCGATTATTGATGTATTGCTTGAAGTGTCTTCTTCAAGCGGTTCGACACAAATTCAATCTAGCTTTCTTGTCCTGACGCGTGCCAACGCAGGCGCGTCGGCTGGGACAGTGCTCGTGAAAGTCGGTGATACGCTCTCTGGAATTGCGCTCGCGAATCCGGTCGCCGGAGCAGATTTGTATCAGATGCTTTGGGCGCTGTATCAAGCCAACCCACAAGCTTTTTTCTCGCAGAACATGAACATGCTCAAGGCGGGCGTGACGCTTAAATTGCCCGATGCCCAAACTGTTCGCGCCATCGATCCAAAACTGGCGCGCGATAGGTATCAAACGCACTTGGATGCGTTTAAAGCTCTTCGTGGTACCGCAACTGCCGCGACTGTAACGTCTCGTGCCACGACGCCGGTTGTGCCGCAGCCCAGTGTGGCGCAATCTAGCGGCGTGTCTGCTGCCAGAGCAGCTCCGACCCCAACGGCAAGTGACCGCGTGTTGTTGACGTCCTCGAGCACGCCAGACCAACGAGAGGATGCTCGCGTGTCTGCCGCCAAAGAGATCGCTGAGATTCAATCTCGTGTCGATAGTCTGCAAGACAACGTCAAGAAACTGAAAGACGCGTTGAGTCAAGCATCAAGTGGGTCCGCTGCTAGCTCGGCGAATACAACTGGGTCGGCTCGCGCAGTGGGTACACCTGGCGTTTCCGGTACGACTGGTGCGACGGGCACCGCAGGCGTTGCAGGCAGCTCGGGTGCAGCAGGTACTACAGGTACGGCAGCTAGGGCAGGTACTACAGGCAATGCAGGCACGACAGGTGCAGCAGGTACAGCAGGTACAACAGGTACAACAGGTACAACAGGTACAACGGGTACAGCAGGTAGGGCAGGTGCTACCGGCAATGCAGGCACGACAGGTGCAGCAGGTACAGCAGTTACTACAGGCGCAGCGGCGACAGCAGGCACTACAGGTACAGCAGGCACTACAGGTACAGTTGGTACAACAGGTACAGCTGGTACAACAGGTACTGCAGGTACAACAGGTACTGCAGGTCCGTCAGGTACAGCAGGTAGGGCAGGTGCTACAGGCAATGCAGACACGACAGGTGCAGCAGGCACCACAGGCGCGGCGGCGACACCAGGCACTACAGGTACAGCCGGAAATGCAGGTACGACAGGTACTGCGGCAGGTACGACAGGTACTGCGGCTGCATCTGGTGCAAGTACGACTGCAGCGGGCACGACGTCCGCGAACGGAGCGCCGGCGAACGCTGTGACCGGAGCCCTTAGCCAATTTTGGTCAAGCTTTACCTCAAGCACTCTTGGGATGCTGACGGCCGTCTTGGCGCTTGGTGGTTTACTTGCGGCGTGGCTGTTGCGCCGGTCGGGAGCGCGACGTGAAGTCGACGAGGTTGAGGGCGACGAGGTGTCTGAGCCGCTCAATCCGTTAATGCGAACTGCACTTGATCAAAAACTCCAAGGGATTGATCTCAATCTTGATCAAACAAAGGCGACTGATAAAAAAGAGCCGTCTATCACGCAGCCTAACGTAAGCCCAAAGGCTTGAGCTCAGTTTATTATTGTCTGCTTCAATGCCACGCTTAGCGCTTGGTATCTCGTATGATGGGCGCCCGTGGCAAGGTTGGCAAAAACAACCGAACGGGCAAACTGTCCAAGATGCACTAGAGCGTGCCTTGGCTGCGTTTGCCACTGTTCCGGTACAGACGACCTGCGCGGGGCGCACTGATACTGCAGTCCATGCGTTAGAACAGGTGGTGCATTTTGATTGCGAAATCAAGCGCCCAGAAGAATCGTGGGTGAGAGGCGTGAATGCGCATCTTCCTGAGTCAATTTCAGTGCAATGGGCGCAGTCTGTCGGTGATGATTTTCATGCAAGATTTTCAGCCACTGCGCGCGCCTATACCTATGTGCTGTTAAATAGCCGAGTGCGCCAGCCTCTGTGGGCTGGCAGAGCGGGCTGGGTATTTCAACCACTCGATGTGTTGGCAATGACTCAAGCTGCGCAGTGTTTGTTGGGTGAGCACGACTTCAGCAGCTTTCGCTCATCGCAGTGTCAAGCCAAGTCACCCGTGCGTACGATTTCTGAGCTTAATGTTGTGCAAAAAGATTGCCTAATTTTTGTGTCATTGCGCGGCAATGCTTTTTTGCATCATATGGTGCGCAATATTGTCGGTGCTTTAGTGCAAATTGGTCAGGGTAGAGAGCCAGTCAAGTATATGGCTGACTTGGTGGTACTGAAAGACCGAACCAAAGGTGCGCCAACGTTTTCTCCTGATGGTTTATATCTAACCGAGGTGTCATATCCTCAGGGCTCGCTGTTACAGCGACAGGGCTTAAGCTTTGGTTTACGAGATCTCGGCCTAGGATGAGATCCAGCGCTTTCTCAATAGCATAAGCTTTGGTGGGTTTTTAAGATCTCGGTCTAGAATGGGAACCTGCGCTTTCTCGATCTCTCTTTGTCATGACAAAAAATCTTTCTGCTGTACGTACTCGTATCAAAATCTGCGGTTTGACGCGCGCTCAAGATGTGCGTGCTTGCGCCCAACTTGGCGCTGACGCCTTGGGCTTTGTTTTTTATCCGCCAAGCAAGCGCTTTGTGAGTGCAGTGCACGCTGCAGAACTGTGTACAGACTTGCCTGCGTTTATCAGTACAGTCGCGCTGTTTGTGAATCCAGATCTGCAGACGGTTAAAGAGGTCATTCATACCCTGCGGCCAAGCTTGTTGCAGTTTCACGGCGACGAAGATCCGGATTTTTGTGCTTCCTTTTGCGTGCCCTATCTGAAGGCCTTTAGGGTCGGTGGGCCTAGCTTAGACACTGCAGCGAATGTGTTAAATACGTGTCAGGGTTTTTCGCACGCTGCTGGCTGGTTGTTTGATAGCTACACGCCTGCCTTTGGCGGAAGTGGGCAAGGCTTTGACCACACCTTGTTATCAGCGGTCTCGAGTGCCCAAGGTGCTGCACGACCCATGATTTTGTCTGGTGGTTTGAACGCCCAAAACGCTCGTGTCGCCGTGCAAGGCTTGAGGCCTTGGGCCGTTGATGTCAGCAGCAGTGTTGAAGAGAGCCCCGGCGTGAAGTCTGCTCAAAAGATTGATGAGTTCGTTCAAGCAATTCACCAAGCAAGCGTCTAGCGATGGCTTTGACAGCAGGTATCTAAAACCGATACAATAGCGGTCTTTACAGGCGGTTAGCTCAGCTGGTTAGAGCGCCACGTTGACATCGTGGAGGTCGTTGGTTCGATTCCAATACCGCCTACCAAGTATCGGGCTCGACCGCATCAATGGGGAAAAGCAGTACTTGGCTCTACCCCATTAACTGAACTGCACCCCAAAAGTTGGATACCAAGCCAACATTTGGAGTTTTTGTCCGTCTAAACACTCGATGACGCTCATTGGTCCAAAATTGCTCACAATTGCTCTTGCTTAGGGTTGTTCGCCTGTACAAGCGGTTATCTAGCCGTCAAGCTGATAAAGGTAAAAACTCAGGCAAATATTTACCCAACCGGTGTCAGACTTAGTCTCAACAGTGCGTAAATCGTTTGAAAAATCCTTTGAACAACGCATACAGCTTGTTGCCTTGGCTGTGGTTAGGGCTTGCACTTCTTTTTCTGGCTGTTCTATTTGGGATGAGGCTCTTGACTGCTAGAGAGATTCAGGAGTTTCGAAAACAAGTTTGCTCGCTAACATCCGATCTTTTGTGTAATCGTTGAAACCACCAGAACCATGAAATTGACGCTAGGAAATCCAAGATGAGAGTTTTGTTTTGTACTAAAAGGGATGTGTTTGGTGCATCTATTTTGAATTGGATTCTGCCGCGACTCGGTGAACATCAGGTCAAGGTATTGTTGTCAGACAAAACCCGAACCGAAGAAAACTCGGTGCGAGCTCTGGTTGAAGAGAAGTTTCTTGAGCGCGACTTGCCTCTGCGGGCTTTATTTCCTTTGATTGATCAGCAAGCTGCTGCAGGAAGACTGGCGACCTTTGAGGGCTGCCGGCAACGCTATCAGGTTGAGATCGATACCATTACTCGGATCAATGACTCAGAGACTGAAGCAATGATTCGCGACTGGGCACCTGACATCATTGTGTCGGCGCGTTTTAGTCTCATTTTCAAGGCAAATATTGAATGTATTCCGCCATTAGGAATTTTTAATGTGCACCCTGGTGCTTTACCTGGGTATGCTGGGCTTTACGCGCCGCTTCGAGGTGTGCTTAACGAAGATAAACAATTGGGTTGTACGCTTCACCAAGTTGACGAAGGGATTGATACCGGAGCGATTTATTCGGTGTCTTACTTGCCGTTCATGCTTGAGCGATCGATATTTGGGCACATCGCACAATTATACGAATTAGGTCTCACGAGCTTTTTAGAGTTACTGAGTGATCTAGAGCGTGGCAAACAACCCGTGCTGAAGGCGCAAGACACAGCGCTCTTTAGATACTTTAAATTGCCAGACGAAGCTGCCTTCGCAAAATTAAACGCGTTGGGAGTCGATCTCGTGGCCTTTGACCGATACAGCGATTTTATTAAACTATTTGTACCAGCCGAGTTGTCGCATCGATTGTCTGAAGTGCTTGCGGCTCAAGCACTTGAACAGGTCACGCAACAGGTGAGTATTGTTGGGATCGATGAAATGGTATCAGTGTTCAGTGAACAATTAGCGCGCAGTGTCCGTTAGCTTACTGTACAGTTTCGGCTATTTTGACAACCCGTAGCGGAGGATATTTCTGCAGTTCTTTGGCGATGCCCATATTGACAATCAAGGTAAAGCCGGGTGGTGCAACCACAGGAATGTTTTGAGGATCGATTTTTTTGACCAAAATCATTTCAGCTTTTGAAGCCGTTAGTTGCCCGACTGTTGAGTAGCGATTGACCACACCAAATAAAGCATCCGCTTCTCTTACGATCGCTTCTGAAACAGCCAAAACAGGTATCTTTTTTTTCACGGCTTCTTTGGTTATGACGTCTCGGTTAAGAAGTAAAAAAGTGTCTGGCGCAAAGTAAAGTAAATCGATTTTATTTTTTGCAAGTTCCTCGATTAAGCTGGGTAGGCTCGACGGATCTGCTCTGCCGGCAGCATTAAGAGGGACATTCACGGTTATCAGATCAAAATTAAAATCAAATTGTGCAAGTTCTAGTTCTTTTTGCACGATCATTGAATTATCTTCGGTTGAGTTAGAAATGTAACCCACTCGCTTGAAGGGCATATATAGTCGCGCGGTACTCAACTGGGTCGCAACGGGCACGATGTAGAGTGTTCCTGTGACGTTTCGACCCGGAGCGTTTAGGCTTTTGATAATCTTGGACCCAACCGGAGTCGACACAATCATAAATAGGGCGGGTATGTCAGTGACGTGCTTGGCTGGGTCAACGTTGTCGACAGTGCCAAGCATTTGTAAACTTACGCTGGTACCCCACGTCACTAAAAGATCGGGCTTGTTAGCTTTCACGTGTTTGACAAACTCAGGTATCCGTTTGATATCAGTCTTGGCATCTAGCACTTCGATTACGACTGGTATTTTGCGGGTTGCCCAATAGCTTTTGAATCCTTCACAGGCTTCTTCGCAACCCCGAAATACCACCATCGTGATGCGAAAAGGTTTTACTTCAGCGGCGAGCGTGCGTGCACCCCAACAGGAAAGCAGGATGCTAAGACAGGCTAGCAGTGCAGCACGACTAAGTCTTGAGAAAGTCATTTTGTACAAGAACCTATTAAATACGATTGGAACGTAGAGCAAGTCCCAGATTACCCATCACGAGAATCAACACAACGAGTCCTACGCAAATCGTTGCATCTCGATAATCGATAAGAAGTGAAAAAGTCGCTGCGAGCGCTGCACCAAGAATTCCGCCGATGCGGTCGAAGGTACGGACTAAAGATAGCGTGTGCGAAATATTGACCTGTGGCAACTCTGCGCGGGTGATCCTCAGTAGTATTGCAGGGGCCAAGGTCAAGACGGCGCTTTGGCCCAAACCTAAACAGATGATTCCAAAGGCTAGCGAGAGCGGTTTGTTAATCCAAAGAAGCATTAAAATCCCGACTCCCGATAGGAGCGCCCCCAGCATCATCAGTGGAATGGTTGTCTGAGGCGAGGGGACGAAGCGAGCCAACAGTACGTTACCTAGGGTGAGAGGTACGTAATAAAACATAAAAAACTGGCCAATGCTCACCTGTGTGAAGCCAAACTGGAACAACAGCAGCGGCGTCAGATAGAACAGTAACCCGGCCAGCATCAATTTGCCGGATAAAACGTTACTGATTAAGATGATGGATATTTTTCGATTCTTCAGCATAGTCGAAAAACTTTTGCTCAGCGAAGTGTTGGCTGCTGACGACTTGGCGGCACCGTCGAACGAGGGGACTGTGATACCCGTGAAGAAGAACCAAGACAATACCGCTAATATTGCCGCAAAAAGCATCGCGGCGTCAGTGCCGAGCAACTGAGCAATAACTGCGCCAATGGGCGCTGCGGATAGAGAGGCTGCCGTTACCGACGCGACAAAAGTACTGAGCCCACGCGTTCTTTCGGCCTCGGTTGTTGCTGTTTTTGTCATAAACACCTGAGCGGCCACGGTCGCGACCGCATAACCAAAGGCGCAAAGGGAACGTAAGATCACCACCTCAATGACCGAGGTGGCAAACGCCAAGCCACCTAAACCGATGGTAGAGATCACGACACTCCATTTAAAAGAGTTTCGGATGCCAAGTCGTTCGACTACGCCGCCACCAAACACGGTTCCGAGTCCGGCAAAGAGCATATAAGACATGATTGGTAATGCGATATCAATATCTACCGCAATCAATGGGTGCATCACCGCAATATCTTTGACATAAATCGGTAAAAAAGATCTGAGTAGTTCTTCTGAAAAAACAAATAAAAACAACACTAGTCGTAAGTCGTAAGCTTTGGGCTCGTACCAGTCGTTGCCTTTAGTCGGAGTTGTCGCTTTTCGAACTGAACTTGCGAGCGACTGGAAGTACTGAGAAGTCAGCGTGACCAGATCTGAAAAAGGCCCGGCAATCGCGGTAGACAGGCTTCTGTGGGTCCTGCCGGTCTTGAGTCCTTCGATCATTGAAACCCAAGTGCCGATCGGTCTAAAAATCCAAAGCACCACAAAAAAGAGAGTAATTTCAAGCCCAACGGTAAAGGCGACTAACGAAACAACGACCGCGTCTCCGACCATCACTCTTAGCTGTTCGTTGACATATGACTTGCGCAAACCAACAGTGATAGTCGGTAAACTTTCGTGTTGAATAATCTCTTCAATGACATTTTGACTAGATTGCGACGACTGACTGGCATCACGATGCTTGACGTACTCACGGCCCTCGCGGCTTTTGATCTTGATAAAATTGATCTCGGGGTTGTCGGCTAAGACATCTGACAAGTAATCTTCAACGCCGACCAGAGAGTCAAAGGGAATCCCAAGTTTGAGCGCATCAGAGATAGTCGCTTGAACCGATTTTGCAACGACATTACTCTTGAGTAAAACCTGAGGCGTCAGCGTGTCTTTAAAACTACTGAGCATCAAAAATGTTAAGAGCAATGCAGCACCAAGGCCGACGATCGAAAGTGCTAAATAGGTGCGTGTCGCTAGTTTTCGCTCAACGCTTTTTGGAACCGATTGACTCATGTTGGCGACGCCTCGCGTGCCAGTGTGGTTGCCAAGTTTTTAGCCTCTTGAGCATTTTGCGCGAGTCGACAGACCTCACTATTCATCAAAGAACTCTTGTCAGGCGTCGAGCCTAGAACGACTGATCTGGCCGTCAGTACAATCTTATCCAATTTCAGAAGTAAGAAAAAAAGAATCGGAGCCAATAGCGCAAGCGCCGCGATACATAAGGTCAGCGCTAGGGTCAGGATTTCAGCACGCGCATTGGCTGCGATGGTCAGCGCCTCAGATTTATCCGAAACGAATACTAACTGGGCAACGTTTATCCCAAGCGGATCGACAATCGGCCAGTGTTGTAAGAATACTGGAGTGTCTCCAGGCTTTGGTGATGGCGCAGTTCTACTAGAGGGGTTAGCTTGGTCGGCGCGCAGAGACGATGGTGGGCGAGCGCCTGCGGACCAAAGGACTTCGCGCTCACTTGCGTCTGCATTGGTCAGTTCGATCGACAACACAATCGGATTATTTTGTATGACGTCGTTCAGCATGAGGGGAATTTGCGCGTTGGTTTGTAGCGCAATCCCAGTCGCTATGCTACGTTCGATGTCACGTTTGAGTGCATCTGCCGGAACTTCGATTCTGTCTTTAGTGATGTCAAATAGCAGATGTTGAAAACGAAAATACTGTAGCGCTGACAGCAG
>CAMCII010000003.1 GCA_945874505.1 Bordetella parapertussis
CTTAAAGCCTGACGTGGTCTTCACTGCAAAATCGTCCAGTCTTGCCGAACGACTCGAGGCACGCGGTTTAAAGGTCGTGGCGCTTGAAACAACAAGCCACGCCGATGCCCAGCGAAACTTTGAAAAGGTCTCTCAGGTGCTTGGCGTCGATCTAGCGGAGGCCAAAACACTTTGGCAGCGTATCGACGAAGGTGTGTCGACGGTCGCGCAACAGCTCCCTGCAAGCACCCAACAACTTCGCGTCTATATCGAAGTGAACCGTGCACCCTTCGGTGCGGGCCCACGGTCATTTATTGGTGAGACGCTCACGCGCTTAGGCGCGCAAAACATTCTGCACGAGCAGTCAGACGCCTTTCCGCGTATTAATCCAGAATTTGTGATTCGCGCACAACCCGACCTCATCATGATTAGTGAGCGCGATCTGACCGCCATGCTTGAGCGCCCGGGGTGGTCAACGATGGTCGCCATCAAGAGCAACCGGATTTGTGCCTTTGCAACCACTGACCAAGATATTTTGGTTCGGCCCGGTCCGCGCTTGGCCCAAGCCGCGCGCATCATGGCCGACTGTCTGAAACGGTTTGCTTCATGAGTGCCTCGCCGATAGGACTGAGGCCAAATCCGCCTCGTGCGTTGCGACTCGCAGGCCTGTTGGGCATACTGTGCGCCGTCACCCTGCTCCTCGGCGTGAGCGTAGGCAGCACAGGCCCAGAGCCCCTATTAGGTCTTGGCGCCGATCCTGTCGCGTTGCAAATTATTTGGGATGTTCGTGTGCCACGTACCCTAGGCGCACTGCTCACCGGCGGACTGCTCGGCTTAGCGGGTGCCGTGGCTCAAGGGCTCTTTCGAAATCCGCTCGCCGATCCATTTTTATTGGGCAGTGCCTCGGGTGCCTCGTTGGGTGTCGCAGTGATTTTGGTGAGCTTTGGAATTTCGCCCTTAGCCTCGCAATGGTTCGTCAGGCTCGGGCTAACGGGTGCTGCGTTTGTGGGTGCGGTACTCGCCGTATGTTTGACACTCAGTTTGGCCCGAGGTGTTCAGCAGACCTTGCGTCTGTTATTGGCGGGTGTCATAGTCGGTGTGGTGTTGGGCGCACTCACGTCATTGCTTTCGCTCGCTCGCCCCGATATTTTGCAAACCATGCAAGCCTTTATGCTTGGGTCAACCGCCTTTGTCGGTTGGTCAGCTTGTGCAATCATGGCAGCCGTGTGGCTTATCTGCGCGGCGACATCGGTGGCCTTTTCTAGGGTCTTGGATGGCTTAGCCCTAGGCGAAGCGACCGCCTTAAGCCTTGGTCTGCCATTGACTAAGGTGCGCGGCGCCCTAATTGGAGTTCTCGCCCTCGCAACCGGTACGGCTGTCGCCCACACGGGTCTCATTGCCTTCGTCGGCTTGGCCGCACCGCACCTTGTGGGCGCGATTGTGCAGGCCCGCCATGCTTGGCGACTTCCTTTAGCCAGTTTGATGGGGGCACTGCTGTTATCACTCGCTGACTTATTGGCCAGAGGCTTGATCGCGCCACAAGAGCTGCCAGTGGGTGTACTCACCGCGATCCTAGGCGGTGGCTATTTAATGTGGCTGATGAATCGTAGAGGCCTCACACATGACTGAGCCAAGCACCACGCCAAACAGTGACAGCCCAGCCTTAGAGGCTCGGTGCCTTGAGGTTAAGCGCGGCCAACGATCCGTGCTGAAAGGCCTTAATTTAAAGATCTCAAGAGGACGCTGGTGCGCCATTGTCGGGCCAAACGGTGCAGGCAAATCAACGTTGCTTCAGGCGTTAGTGGGTGTCCTGCCCTTTGAGGGTGAAGTGTCTCTCTTGGGTCAACCATTGCAACAACAACCTAGCCAGCTTCGGGCACGTCGCATCGCGTGGCTTGCTCAAGGGTCGGTGCACAGTGCAGACGACCTCACTGCGTACGACGTTGTGATGCTCGGTCGGATCCCTTACCAGTCTTGGCTTGCTGGCCAACGTTTGGTCGATCACCTCGCGGTTGAGCGCGCACTCAAACTGACCCATGCCTGGGAATGGCGCGACCGCACGCTCAACACACTCTCGGGCGGTGAAAAACAGCGCGTACTACTCGCTAGACTGCTGGCGGTGGAGGCCGAAATTTTCTTGATGGATGAGCCCTTGGCAAATCTTGACCCACCTCACCAAGTCGACTGGTTAGTGCTAGTGCGTCAGTTAATCGCCCAAGGCAAAACCGTTGTAAGCGTCATGCACGAAGTCACCTTTGCCCTCTATGCCGATGACTTGATCGTGATGTCTGACGGAAACATTCAATACGCAGGCAAACGCGACGAGCCTGCCTTACACCGTGAAATAGAAAACGTCTTTGAACGCCGCATTTCCATACAAGCTTTGGGTACCCATTGGGTCGCGCTCCCTACACTCACTTAACACTCACTTAACACTCACTTAACACTGGATCTTTTACAATGGAAATTATTTCACCACCGACCGAAAAACCTTACGAAAAATCAACCGGTGAGCGCCGCGGGTTGCTGATCATCAATACCGGTGACGGTAAGGGCAAAAGCACCGCTGCCTTTGGTTTAGCGATGCGGGCACACGGGCGCGGCAAAGCGGTCAAAATTTTTCAATTTATGAAAGTGCCTAGCGCGCGCTTTGGCGAGCACCGCGTCTTTGAGCAGCTAAACGTACCCATCGAAGGACTGGGTGATGGCTTTAGTTGGAAGAGCCAAGATCTTGAGCATTCAGCACAACTTGCTCGCGACGGATGGGCCAAAGCGAGCGCTGCAATTTTGAGTGGCGAGTTCTTTATGGTCACCCTCGACGAGCTCACCTATCCGATTACCTTTGGCTGGGTTGCGCTTGAAGAGGTCTTGCAAACCTTACGCACACGCCCCCCCGAGGTGCACGTCGTCATCACGGGTCGTCGCTGCCCGGCAGAAATCATTGAGATTGCAGACACTGTGACCGAGATGACCATGATCAAACATGCGTTCGATGCAGGTGTCCCTGCACAACGCGGGATAGAAGATTAATGCCGTCATTGTTAAAAGCTCAATACCTGTGAACGCCCGTTGCGTAATGGTGCTTGGCACCGCGAGCGGTGCTGGCAAGAGTTGGTTGGCGATGGCTCCGTGTTGTTGGTATGCGCGTGGGTGGCTGTCTTCAATAGTTAATCGCTTGAGCACGCCTAGGCTTGAATCGTGATGTTTAGACAACCCATTCTTAAAGATCTAAGCAACCCAGCGCTGTTGGCCCAGTTGCAATTCAAACTGAACAACAAAACAAAACCTCTCGGCTCCCTGGGTGAGCTAGAGGCGCTCGCCATACAGCTTGGCCTGACCTTACAAACTGAATCACCTACCCTATTTGCCCCTCAACTCGTGGTCTTTGCAGGCGACCATGGCTTGGCTCAGCACGGAGTGTCTGCCTACCCAAGTGACGTGACCTGGCAGATGGTTGAAAATTTTTTAACGGGTGGCGCAGCAGTCAGTGTGCTGGCGCGCCAACATCAAATCGCCCTGACCGTCGCCGACTGCGGCGTCATGCATGATTTCGCCGCGCAACCCGGTTTGTATCAGTGCAAAATCTCTTACGGCACGGCAGATTCTCTGACGCAACCGGCAATGTCCATCGAACAATGCGAATTAGCACTGTCAAACGGACAGGCGCTGATTAAAACGCTGTCAGGTAACGCTCTGTTATTAGGTGAGATGGGAATCGGCAACACCTCAGTCGCATCGCTGCTGCTTGCACGTCTGACTAGTCTTGCGCTTGAGCAGTGCGTCGGCAGTGGTACGGGTTTGAATCAAAGCGGCATTCAACGCAAGACGACAATTTTGCAGCAAGTCTTACGGCGGCACGCAGGCGCAACCGAACCGCTTCAAGCTCTCGCCGCCTTTGGCGGCTTTGAGATCGCTACCATGGTAGGCGCCATCCTTGAAGCGGCAGCAAGCAATCGTGTCATCGTCGTCGATGGTTTTATTACTAGCGCAGCCGTGCTGGTCGCCAGTCGGCTTGACCCTCTGGTCTTGCAGCGCTGCGTATTCTCACATCGTTCGGCTGAACGTGGCCATGTTTTGCTGCTTAAGCAACTCGGTACTAAACCCTTACTCGATTTTCAACTACGCTTAGGCGAAGGTTCGGGAGCCGCGCTGGCGTGGCCTCTGCTCGTCTCGGCCTGCAATGTACTCTCTCAGATGGCAAGTTTCACCTCCGCCGGAGTATCAAAAGCTTCATCATAAAAAGGTGTTTTGCTCATGCTGTTCATTCGCCACTTTTTACTTGCGCTGCAATACTTCACGCGTATCCCAATGTCTGGCGGGCTGGCACGCTGGGTGGGCTTTAACGCAACCATGCAACAAGCCAGCCTCGCGCATTTTCCAGGGATCGGTTGCCTGGTAGGTGCACTAGCAGGCCTGACGTTTTATGCCTTTGTCGAGTTGCTGCCAGTCACTAGCGCCACGCCATGGCTCGCCGCCTGCCTGAGCACTGTCGTAAGTGTCATGCTGACCGGCGCCTTTCATGAAGACGGTTTGGCAGATACCTCAGACGGCCTGGGCGGTTTAGTGACGCGCGAGCGAGCGCTCGAGATCATGAAAGATTCGCGTATTGGTAGCTATGGCGGAGTAGCCCTGGTGTTGGCGCTATCGACCAAGCTTGCAATGCTAACCATGTTGGGACAGCTCGATTTTATTCTCGCTGCCTGGAGCCTGTTCGCCGCGCATGTTTGCTCGCGAGTCATGTCTTTACTCATTACTGTGCGCCTGCGCAACGTTGGCGACGACCTGACCACCAAAACCAAACCGCTCGCCACTCAAACACCCAAGCGAACACTGTTTATCGCCCTCGTATGGTTGCTGTTAGCTGATACGGCATTTAGCTCGCAGTACTCACCCAGCCTTTTACTTTGGGCGACCAGTTGCAGCTTGGTCGCTTGGCTACTCATGCTTCGCCTGCTTACCCGCCGTTTGAACGGGTTCACAGGCGATACGCTCGGCGCAACCCAGCAAGTCTGCGAGCTTGCTTTTTATCTTGGCATTCTTTTGGGATTTGCTCGATGACACTTTGGCTGGTGCGCCACGCGCAACCATTGATTCAAAAAGGCCTCTGCTACGGTCAACTTGATATCCCGGCTGATCCGCTAGCGACCCAGCACGCTGCACAAACCATCGCCCCGTTGTTACCGGTTGGAGCAAAGCTGTACTGCTCTGGCCTGCAGCGCGCTCAGCAACTCGCCCAAGCCATACTGCAACAGCGCAATACATTCTCACTTAGCATCGATTTGCGTTTAAATGAAATCAATTTTGGTAGCTGGGAAGGTGCAGCATGGGATGAGATTCCGAAAGCGGTGTTCGACGCGTGGACACAAAATTTTGACCAATATCGCTTTGGCGGCGCAGAATGTTTACGCGACCTTTTAATACGCGTCCACCAAGCGCTGCTAGCGTTAACGACGACAGAGGATGCCATTTGGGTGACTCACGCAGGAGTCATTCGTGCGGTGAATTACCTCAAGCAGTATGGCCTACAGTCGATCGCGACTGCGGCAACTTGGCCCGCTGACGCACCGGCTTTTGGTAAGTGGCAATGTTTAGAGCTTAACCGTCGCGAAACGGGTTAGCTAGCAGCTCAGGCAGGTCACTCGTCAAATGTGAGAACAGAACTCGAACAGCTCGCGCGCTAAAAAAAGAGGGCACTACCAAAAAGATCTGACAGAAACCTCTTTAAGAAATTGATAGCGGTCTGCGAAAGGCTGCCTTATGATGACCACAGAACAACAATGATTCAACCGACATTGGCTACGGAGACGAACCATGACAACCATCATCGGACAGGGTAATTTTAAATATCAGGTGGCCGAAGGCTGGGGCAAACTGCCCGCTGGCTGGAAATTTGGTGACGTCGCCGCCGTGGGGATCGACAGCAAGGATCGCGTCTATGCCTTTAACCGCGGCGAGCACCCGATGGTGGTGTTTGATCGCGAGGGTAACTTTTTAAATTCGTGGGGCGAAGGCGTATTTAAACGCGCCCATGGCGTGCAGATGGGGCCCGACGACACGATTTATCTGACCGACGATGGCGACCACACCGTACGCAAGTGCACGCTTGACGGAAAGATCCTCTTAGAGATCGGTTTGCCTGGCCAAGCCTCACCCTACATGAGTGGCAAACCCTTTAACCGTTGCACCCATACCGCGCTGTCGCCCGAAGGCGATATCTACGTGTCAGACGGCTACGGCAATTCGCGTGTGCACAAGTACAGTCCCGACGGCAAATTATTATTTTCGTGGGGGTCTCCGGGCACCGACCCAGGTCAGTTCAATATTGCGCACAATATTTTGTGCGATACCAACGGTCTGGTCTATGTTGCCGATCGCGAAAACCACCGCATCCAGATTTTCAATGGCAAAGGCAAGTACGAAGGACAATGGGGCAATATGCATCGGCCCTGCGGACTCTTCTTAACGGGTGGCAAGTGCCCCCTTTGCTATGTCGGTGAACTTGGCCCACATCTACCCGTCAACAGAAATATGCCCAACACCGGACCGCGTGTCAGCATCTATGATTTGTCTGGCAATCTACAAGCACGGGTCGCCGCCGAAGAACCGCACGGCACTGGCGTGGGTCAATTTATTGCGCCACACGGCATGGCAGTTGACAGCCATGGCGACATGTACGTCGGTGAAGTCGCCTACACCTCTTGGCCAGCCTCGTATCCCACTATCCCAAAGCCTGATTACATTCGATGTCTACAAAAATTTATTAAAGTCCCGTGACGACTGCACTGACTACTTCAAATAGACGCGGTCAGTGACCATCACCAGTCCAAGCCGCTGAAGATCGTTCAATTTTGTTTTTGGCAGCGTGACAGAAACCTGAGTCCAGGTACCGGGCTTCAACACCTCGGTCAGGTTGAACTCTTTTTGTAAATCGGCTCCCCAGGTCGCATTGAGTTTGAATCCATGAAACGCCATCGTGGAGGGGTTGCCGACTTTTAAGGTGACTGTTAAGTCATTTTTATCAACCGCAATACTTTCTAACAAGATTAAAAAGGTTCCTAAATTTGCGTCTAGCCGCTGGTAGACCTTTAAAAGTTTGACATCTAGTACCACGGATTGGTACGGGACCCTAGAGGTGTCAAGAGCGGTGATCTTAGCTTGCAGGTCAGAAATTGTTTTATTCAACATCACGATCTCTTGACTCAGTAGCTGACTCAGTAGCTCTCGCATCGCTTCTAAGGACTTTTTATTTTCGGCAAGCTCAATGGCGCTAGACTGCTGATACTCGGCAAGAGATTTTTTAAGATCTCCCACCGTTTCGAAATATTGTTTACAGCCAGACAAACCAGTAAGCATTGCACCAACAAAAACGAAAGCTGTTAACAATTTGGGGTTCATAGCAACACTCCTTCAACGAGACATTCGATGCGCTCAGCGCACGGTTTAGAATGACAGCCAACGATTTTATGTCTCAGTTTACAAGTTATCCTTTACGCAAGTCAGTTGTTTGTTGCAAAATAGGATTTCCATGAATTCTTTTGTTGCTCTCACGCGCATCGCGGCACTCGGGCTGCTGCTGACCTTTTAGCGGGCTCAGTCTTGCGCAAACCGAATACCCGAACAAACTGGCGAGGCGCGCAACCCGCAGGCGCCTGAGGTGCCGACCTTTGCTGAAAGTGGTTACCCACAATTTGAAGTCGTGGTTTGGGCTCTTTGCGATTACCGGTACACCACTCGCCATTGTGACTAAGCTCAGCAACGACATCGCTGCTGTCGTTGCACAGCCAGACGTGCAAAATAAGTTTCGCGATTTTGGCACCGAGCCAATCGGCAACAGTCAAACCGCCTTTCAAGCTTTCTTAGTCAGCGATTTGCCGATGTGGGCACAGTTAGTGCAACAGTCTGACGTCAAAGCCGAGTAACAGTTGCTTACACAGTTTTACAAATTGTGGCTTGAGCGACGTGTTTCGCAAAAAGTAAAATGACTCCATTCATTCAGCGGAGTGATTCATGGAAGCACGTATCGTACGGCTAGAAACACTCATCCCAAACTTAGCCACCAAGCAAGATATTTCGCATCTCGAATGCGGCTTGTCCAAGTTAGAAGAAAAAATCTATCAACTAGAAGGAAAAATGCATCAAGAAATGCAGGCGCTCGGCTTGCGCTTAGGCGGATGAATGACTACTGTCATGTTTGTTTCGTTTGCCGGTGCATTTTTTATCGCTCGATACGTTCACTAACCCAGTTACGCTCAGACACGTGCACAAAGCCAAGCGCGCTCTGACACGTCACTGAGCCGCGCGCACGCGGCTCACCCAACTCGCGGCCCAAAACGCCAGAGCAAACAAGATCGCAGTGCCGCACACTGCGATTAATACAACGTGATACGACTCGCCTAACATCCACAAGCTCGCCGCGGCGACTGGGCCCACTGCTCGCGCCACCATCGTTGGTATCGTCAATAACCCGTTTAAAGCCCCATACGCATGACGGCTGAGCATTTCAGGTACCACCAAACTGCGCACGATGGTAAAAATGCCATTCGCCAAACCATAGCAACCAATCAATAGCGCAACAAGCCAAAACGCTGGCATTTCAATGCTAGCCAAAATCCCAAACACAAACGGAAATACGCAAGCCACGATCGAACCCAAGATTCGCATCGGTGCGCGTGGTGCGAAATAGGCAATCAAAATTCGCCCCAACACTTGGGTTGGGCCCAGCACAATTAATGCGTTCACCACATCAGCTGTGCTCAGCCCTTTCTCTTGCAAGATTGGATAAGCATGAAAAATAAATACCGTGAACATAATTGAGTACAGGGTCAGCGCCAATAACAACAACCAAAAGACTGAGGTTTTTAGCGCCGCTTTAACCACCGCGTGATCACGTGCTTTATTGTCTTCGCGCGTTTGCGCGACGTTCGTGTGCTCAAGATCATATTTGGGCTGGATACATAAAAAATAAATTGCTGCCCACAGCAAGTTAATGAGCGCGAGCACCAGTAATGACTGCCGCCAGCCAACGGTGTCAAGCAAAAACTGTTCAAGCGGAATAAAGGCGGTGCTGGCAAACCCGCCCCATAAGGTGATTGTGGTAATGCGCGAGCGTGCATTGGCAGCACCAACGCGGCGAGCCATCACGGCAAAGGCGGGCTCGTACAAGCAGCCGGCCTGCAAGGCACCGATGACGGCACTCAGCAAATAAAAACTCAACAAGTGACTGACGCTTGACCACCACCACAACATCAAGGCCGCTACCAGAGAAGCACCGGACATCATCCAACGACCATAGCCTCGATCGATCGCTAAGCCGACGGGATAGGTAAACACCGCCGTGACCAACATGCTGATCGTGGCGCCAAAAAATATTTCGGATTTAGACCAGAGAAGCTCGGCTCCCATTGCTTGTGCGAGCAACGGAAAGCTGTAATACAGCGATCCCCAAGAGCAAACTTGTCCGGCACCAAGAATATTCGCCATCCACAGCGAGGACGGCACATTTGTCTTCATTTTTTAAACCAGTCAAGCAACTCTTGCGTCACGGCCTGTGGTTGTTCGCGATGCAAAAAGTGCCCCGCATTTGCAATCAGCTTAAAGTCGTATTCGTTGTCAAAATATTGCGCTTGCGCTTGCATCAACTCGGCGCGCAAGTCATCCCCGCCGCACAAAGCAAGCGTCGGCACTTTGATCTGACGCGCCATCAACGCACGCAAATCAGCCAGGGCAGGATCGGCCTTGGCAGCATCAAACATCGCCCTGTAATAGCCCAAGGTCGCCGCCAAGACACCTGGTTGCGCCATAGTCTCTTTGACCGATCGCATATGCGCATCGTCCTGGTAACCTTCGGTTGTCCAGTAGTTCCAAAGATAGTCAATAAAGGCGAGGTTGTTTGCAGCCAGCGCTTTTTCTGGCAAGTCTGGCATCTGAAAAAACCACCAGTGAAACGAACGCTGAATATGTTTGGCATCCACCAAACTTTGTGTCACCTGCCCAGGGTGAGGGACCGCCATGAGCACAGCGCGCGCGATTAATTCTGGATACGCGGCTAAGACTCCGTAACCAATGATCGCACCCCAGTCTTGTCCAACCAAGTGACAGGGTTTGCCCTCGCCAAAGGCTTGAATCAACGCGGCCACGTCTGCCACTAAGGTGGCTTTGTCATAAAACCCACCTTCGCCTAAGTCGGTTGGCGGGTAGCCGCGCAGGTAAGGGGCAATGACACGATAGCCTTGCGCAGCTAGCGCAGGCATTTGATGGCTCCAGGTCTGGGCGTTATCCGGAAACCCATGCAGCAATAAAAGAAGCGGGCCCTCGCCTTGCTCGAGGTAGGCAAAATTCAATCCCCGCACTTGTATGTGTTTCATGTCAGCCTCTTTTCAAAAGAAAGTCATCTACAGCCACAGTACCGGTAACATCGACGCCACTAGCAACAGCGCCATCACCCAATTAAATATTTTTCGACGCACCGGGTCACGCAGCACGCGCTCAAGTCTAGTCCCCATCCACAACCACACGCACATGCTCGGAAGATTGACGATCGTCACCAGCAAACACCCTAAAAATACGAACTGCGGGCTGGCCTGCTGGGGTAGATAATTACTAGAGAAGCTCACAGCGATCAGCCACGCCTTGGGGTTGACCCACTGAAACGCCACCGCACCCCAAAAACTTAACGGGCTAGAGTGCCCACTTTGCTGCCCCGGTGCCGGCAAAGGCTTACTGGTTGCGACACCCCAGGCGAGGTACGCCAGATAAGCAAAGCCTAGCACTTTCATGACCTGATAGATTGCCGGGACGGCTTGGAACAAACTGTTTAAGCCAAAGCCGATTGCCACCAGCATGACAAAAAACCCGATCGAGATACCTAGGACGTGAGGTACCGACCGCCTGAAGCCGAAGTTCACGCCAGAGGCTAACAGCATCAGATTGTTTGGTCCTGGCGTCAAAGAAGTCGCCAGCGAAAAGGTAGCGATCGAATAAATCAGGGCGTCCTGCTCAGACATCAAAGGCGCTTGGGTGTCGAGGTTTTACAGTACCTTGCGAATGCGCTCAATTGCCCGCTCGATGTTCTCGGCGCTGTTTGCATACGAAAACCGTACGTAGCCCTCGCCCCAGGCGCCAAAGCTAGTGCCTGAGATTGTTGCCACGCCAGCTTCGTTCAAGAACAGATCTTGCGCTTGACGCGAGGTTAAACCGGTATCGCCAACATGCGGAAACGCATAAAACGCGCCCGCCGCATCAGAGCAACGTATGCCTGGCAGGCTGTTTAAGGCCTCAACGATTAAGCTGCGCCGCTGATTAAAGGCGACCATCATTTCAGCGACAGCATCTTGAGGGCCGATTAAGGCAGCTAAGCCGGCAAACTGCGCTGAGGCGTTGACACACGAGTGATCGTTGATGCACAAGCGCGTGACATCGGCCACTAAACTTTCGGGCCACACCGCGTAGCCTAAGCGCCAGCCGGTCATGGCGTAGGTTTTGCTCCAGCCATCAAGCATGATCAAACGATCGCGAATCTCAGGGTAATTCAGCAGCGACACGTGCTCGCGCCCTCCATACAACATCTGGCTATAAATTTCGTCAGAGAGTATTGCCACATCGGGGTGTTTAGCCAAACCAGCCACTAGCTTGTCAATCTCGGCTTTAGGCGTGACCCCACCCGTTGGGTTGGCAGGGCTATTGATGATAATCAGGCGAGTGGCGGGTGTGATCTGCGACAAGACCGTGTCTGCGTCAAACGCAAAGTCTTTATCTTCGCTTAAAGCGATTGGCACCGGTGTTGCACCACTGTATTTAATTAATGACTCATAAATCGGAAAGCCTGGGTTGGGGTACATAATTTCAGCACCCGGCTCGCCAAACATCAAAATGGCGAAAAACATTGTTGGCTTACCGCCGGGCACAATCACCACACAGTCTGGGTCAACTTTTGCACCGTGGCGCCGTTGCAGATCGGCGGCGACTGCCTCGCGCACCTGAGGCAAACCGTTGGCCGGTGTGTAACCATGATGGCCGTCACGCAGCGCCTGAATACCCGCTTCAACAATATGCTTTGGGGTCTTGAAATCTGGCTGCCCAATACCCAGGTTAATAATGTCTTTACCCTGCGCAGCAAGCGCTTGCGCACGTGCCAAAATTTCAAAGGCGGATTCAGTACCCAGGCGCGATAACGAGGCGGCAAGTTTTAACATTTGGGGTTCCTATCATTCAGGCTGCAAAATTGAAAAATGCAGTGTACATCCCAATGCAGAGCACAAACAGTGACGTGCTGAGGACGCAGTGGGTATCCTCTGTGGAAAAAAAAGATCTCAAAACATCGCTTTTATGCGTAGGAGCGACCGTTTGATTTTGGCGCGACTTCACCAATTCTTGAAGTAAAGTACCGGTTATCATACAGGGATGACGCTCAGCACTGAACAACTGCTACGCACCTCTGACACCTTAGAAAAGGCCCTGTCAGAGATCGCTCTTTTGCCGGGCCATGCTCGCACCCACGAGCAAGACATTTTTTTTGATCTATATCGAAACGCAGCGATTAAGTCTTTTGAGCTGTCCCTCGAGACTGCCGGCAAACTACTACGCAAAGCCCTCAAAGCCTTTAATGCCTCACCTCGTGTTATTGATGCGCTTGTTTTTAATGACGTGTTACGCCACGCTGGTAAACACGCGTTATTAGACGAAAGCGCCGTGACGCGTTGGATCAGCTATCGAACAAACCGCAACAGTACTGCGCATGATTATGGGGTTGTATTTGCGAATGAAACGCTCGCGCTACTAACAAATTACTTAAGCGATCTAAGGGAATTAGCAGCAAAGATACAGGGTGTGTTCGATGCCGCAGATACCTCTTGAGCAGCTGAGTTTATCCTCCCTTCATTTGAAGCAATTGAAGGAATTGTTACGGCTACATATTCCAGAGGCTGAGGTGTGGGCATACGGCAGCCGAGTATCTGGTGGGGCGCACGAGGGCAGCGATCTTGATCTCGTTGTGCGAAATCCGTCAAATCTAGCGCAGGCGGTTAACGGCGTTCATGACCTGTGCGAAGCGCTGCAGTCCAGTACGCTTCCCATGCTAATCGACGTGCACCTTTGGTCGAATTTGCCCGAGAACTTTCACCGAAATATAGAAAAAGCCTACATCGTGATCTAGATTGCTTGAACAAGCACAATGAGCAACGTCTAAAATTGCGAGATGGAAACTAGAGTCACTCGCTTAGAAGCAATCATCCCCACCTTGGCCACACGCGAAGATCTTGCGCACCTTGAAGGGCGAATGAATGAGGCCATTCAAAAAGTTGAAACAACGCTTCATCAAGAACTCACCAACCAAACGTGGCTAATCGTCAAATGGCTGCCGGGTTTGTTGGTCACTTTATTGCCTAGCCTGTTTGCTGCCGTTTTTTACGTGGCGCGTGACACGCACTAACGCCGAACAAACTACCGGTCACGCCCCACCGCGAAGGCACAGAAATTAAGCAAGGCCTCACGCGCCGCTGACGCCGGAAACGCCTCAAGTGCCTCACAGGCCATGTCAGCTTCAGCCACAGCACAACGTTGCGCATGCTCAAGCGCCCCAGTATCGTGAATGGCTTGTGCAACCGCGTCAAAATCGGCCTCGCCATGCTCAATCGCTTGTCGCACTAGCTGTTTTTGTAAGTCAGTACCCACTTCTAAAACACGAATCAACGGCAAGGTGGGCTTACCTTCGCGCAAATCATCCCCAACGTTTTTACCCAAAGCATTCACATCACCACTGTAATCTAGTACATCGTCGACCAGCTGAAAGGCCGTGCCAATATGCCGTCCGTAAGCAGCGGCAGCTTCGCGCTGCATCGAATTTGCACCAGCCAGCACCGCCCCCGCCTCGGCCGCAGCCTCAAAAAGCTTGGCCGTTTTAAACCGAACCACCTGTAAATAACGCGCTTCAGAAACATCGGGATCATGCACATTGAGCAATTGCAGCACTTCACCCTCTGCGATCACAGTCGTAGCGCCCGACATGATTTTCATGATGGCCATGCTGTCAACATCGACCATCATCTCAAAGGCTCGCGAGTACAGGTAATCGCCTACCAGCACGCTTGCCGCGTTACCAAACACCGCGTTGGCGGTGCTACGTCCGCGCCGCAGGTCGGATTCGTCGACGACATCGTCATGCAATAACGTAGCCGTATGGATAAATTCGACCACTGCCGCCATTAAATGGTGGTGGTCACCCTGATAACCAAGAGCCTGCGCCACCAGCAGCAACATAGCCGGGCGCATCCGTTTACCCCCCGCCCCAATGATGTAATCACCGATTGTTCGGATTAAAACCACGTCTGAGTCGAGCCGCGAGCGAATCACAGCATCTACAGCGTTCATATCCCCAGCGACAGGGGCAAGCAGATCAGACAGTTTTTGCACAGACTTTCTTTTGACTTTCAAGTGGTTACGCGCTATTATTTCGGGCTCGGCTACGTTAGCTGAGATTCCAATTGCACTAAAACACGAGGTTAACCCATGTACGCGGTCATAAAAACTGGAGGCAAGCAGTATCGCATTGCTTCTGGTGAAAAACTTAAAATAGAACAGATACCGGCAGACATTGGGCAAGAAATCACGCTGGATCAGGTGTTATCCGTAGGCGAAGGCGACCAACTTAAGGTTGGTACCCCGCTTGTGGCTGGCGCTCTGGTCAAGGCAACGGTTCTTGCGCAAGGACGCCATGATAAGGTCACGATCTTCAAAATGCGTCGTCGCAAGCATTATCAAAAGCATCAAGGCCACCGTCAAAACTACACTGAGATTTTAATCGGCGACATCACAGCTTAAGCGCTGCAGTGTCCTCTTAAATCTCAGCTAAATCTAGGAACAAACATGGCACAGAAAAAAGGCGGCGGCTCGACGCGCAACGGTCGTGACTCAGAATCGAAACGTCTAGGCGTGAAAGCCTACGGCGGAGAACTGATTCCGGCCGGTTCAATCATCGTGCGTCAGCGCGGTACAACGTTTCACCCCGGCACAAACGTGGGTTTGGGTAAAGACCACACCTTGTATGCGCTAATTGACGGTCACGTCAAATTTTCAGTTCAAGGCAAGCTCAACAAGTCAACGGTTTCGATCGTTTCGGCCGCGTAAGCTGCTTTTCAGTTCTAAAAGCCCTGTCGCAAGCGGCAGGGCTTTTTCTTTTCACGGTACCATTGCCCTATGAAATTCGTCGACGAAGCCACCATTGAAGTCATTGCCGGTAAAGGCGGAAATGGCGCGCACAGTTTTCGCCGTGAAAAGTTCATCCCAAAGGGTGGGCCCGACGGGGGTGACGGCGGTCGAGGCGGCTCTGTGTTCGCCATTGCCGACCGTAACATCAACACCCTGATTGATTACCGTTATGCACGCAAGCACCTGGCCAAAGGTGGCGAGCATGGTCGTGGCTCAGACCAGTATGGTGCCGCAGCAGCCAACATTACGTTGCGCGTACCGGTTGGCACAATTATTTATGACGCAGAAACCGGCGAAGAACTCTTTGACCTGAACCGTCATGGACAGCAGGTCACCCTAGCCGCGGGCGGTGAAGGTGGTTTAGGCAACGTGCATTTCAAATCAAGCGTGAACCGCGCCCCCAAGCAATGGACTCCTGGCAAAGACGGCGAGCAGCGCCGCTTGCGCCTAGAGCTCAAAGTGTTGGCCGATGTGGGCTTGCTCGGTATGCCAAATGCTGGCAAATCAACGTTGATCAGCCGCATCTCAAATGCACGCCCCAAAATTGCTGACTACCCATTTACAACGCTGCATCCAAATTTAGGGGTTGTGCGCACTTCAGAGTCTCGTAGCTTTGTGGTGGCTGACATTCCGGGCTTGATCGAAGGCGCCTCTGAAGGTGCGGGCTTGGGGCACTTGTTCTTGCGCCACCTCACACGCACGCGCATTTTGCTGCATTTGGTGGATGTGTCGTCGCACGACCCCGATGAAGATGCGGTTGCCCGCGCTGTGGGCGAAGCGCGCGCCATCGTTGAAGAGCTGCGGTTGTACGACGAAGCGCTGTACAACAAGCCGCGCTGGCTGGTGTTGAACAAGCTTGATGTGGTCACAGACCCCGAAGCCGTTAAAAAGCGTTTCTGTAAAGAATACAAATGGAAGGGTCCAGTGTTTGCGATCTCAGCGTTGTCAGGCGACGGTACGCAACAATTAATTTGGGATCTGCAAAACGCCATCGACGCGTACCGCCAAGAAGACAATATTGCTGAGGACTTAGCCGATGGCACGTTTGTGGCAGAAGACCCGCGGTTTGATGACACCCGCAGCGCGGCCGACGCACGGCCCGCGGCGCCCGAAAAATAAATAATCATCCAACAACTGTCGGTGTTCGCCACCTAACGAGCTCGTTGATTGCTTGTCGGGCAACGCAGATGGGGCGTAAAGAAGAGGCTTGTGACTGAGCAGTACCGTTTGTCACAGCCCTTATACTTTGCAACATGTTTAAACATTAATTAATTTGCGATGACGTCCCCCGCTGCAACTCATTCTGGTTCTCAATCTGTCATAGCCTCAGCGTCGCGGTTAGTGGCCAAGGTCGGCTCGTCACTCGTCACCAACGACGGTCAAGGTATCGATCGCGAGGCCGTTGCACACTGGGCTAGCCAAATCGCGGCCCTGCGAGCACAAGGCAAACAAGTGGTTCTGGTGTCAAGCGGCGCGATCGCAGAAGGCATGGCGCGTTTAGGTTGGGCGAAGCGACCAACCCTGATGCACGAGCTTCAAGCCGCCGCCGCAGTTGGCCAAATGGGTTTAGCCCAAGCCTACGAAGTTGCCTTCGCTCAACACAATCTTCGCACTGCCCAGATTTTGCTCACTCACGAAGATCTGGCTAACCGCCAGCGCTATCTCAACGCACGTTCAACGCTGTTTGCGCTGCTGCGTTTAGGTGTCGTACCCATCGTGAATGAAAACGATACCGTTGCAACAGAAGAGATCGCTGTGGGTGATAACGACACGCTTGGCGCGCTTGTCACCAATTTGATTGAAGCGGATGCCTTAATCATTTTGACCGATCAGCGCGGCTTATATGACTCAGACCCCCGTAAAAATCCTGAAGCCTTATTCGTGTCACACGGTCTAGCGGGCGACGCCTCACTTGAGACCATGGCGGGCAGCACCGGCGGCGGCCTAGGCAAGGGTGGCATGCTCACGAAAATTCTAGCCGCCAAACGGGCCGCCCGCAGTGGCGCCCATACCGTCATCGCCTCAGGGCGCGAGCCCGACGTTTTGGTGCGCCTGGCGCAAGGCGAGTGCATTGGTTCTGAACTTAGGGCCGAACTGCCTGTGCTTTCAGCGCGCAAACAATGGATGGCCGACCATTTACGCCTGCGTGGCAGACTTGTGCTTGACCCGGGGGCAATCAAAGCCCTAGTGCTTGAGGGCAAAAGCTTGCTGCCGGTTGGTGTACGCGCCGTCGAGGGTGAGTTTGAGCCAGGCGATGTCGTCGCGTGCGTGGATTCAGCAGGCAAAGAGTGCGCGCGCGGCTTGGTCAACTATTCGTCGGCAGACACGCGGCGGATCATGGGCCAGCCTTCGGCACAGATCGTGGATATTTTGGGCATCATGCCTGAAAGCGAATTGATGCACCGCGACAATTTGATTGTGCTTTAAGCGATCCCCCTGTCCGGCACAGGGTCAACGTGTCAAATCCTCAAAGACATCCTATACTCTCAGTCATTATGCGGGGGTACTTGGCCAGTGGCCAGGTTGAGAGAGTCCCTTCGTACCAGTACGGATAATGCCGAAGCTGGGAGCGCTTTCCGATCACGTCGGAATCCATCCCGATTCGGCTCCAATTAAAAAAAATCGGAGCCTTTCCATGAATGCCACCCCAAAATTTTTAGCTGCCACTGCTGAAGTCGATGCAGCTGCGGTTGCGCCTTTGCCAAAGTCACGCAAAGTGTATGAGATCGGTTCGCGCCCTGATATACGCGTACCGTTTCGCGAAATCGAGCAAGAAGACACTTCGACTTCGTTTGGTGGTGAAAAAAATCCACCACTCACGGTCTATGACTGCAGCGGCCCCTACTCCGACCCAGATATCAAAATCGATATTCGTCGTGGCCTGCCCGAGATGCGTCGGGCCTGGATCGAAGAGCGCGGCGACACAGAATTGCTGGCCGGCCCAAGCAGTGCGTATGGTCAAGAGCGTTTGGTGGATCCCAAGCTCACCGCCATGCGGTTTAACTTGCAGCGTCACCCACGCCGTGCCAAAGCAGGCGCCAACGTGTCGCAAATGTACTATGCGCGTCGCGGCATCATTACACCTGAGATGGAGTACGTATCGATTCGCGAAAACCTGCGTCGCGAACAATACATTGAAAGCCTGCGTGCCACTGGCCCAGAAGGCGAAAAAATGGCACGCCGCATGTTGCGTCAACATCCTGGCGAATCCTTTGGTGCGTCGATCCCCAGCACGATGACGCCTGAATTTGTGCGCTCTGAGATTGCACGCGGTCGCGCCATCATCCCGCTGAACATCAATCACCCTGAAGTTGAACCCATGGCGATCGGGCGCAACTTTTTGGTCAAGATTAATGCCAATATCGGCAACTCAGCGGTGAGCTCGAGCATTGCCGAAGAAGTTGAGAAAATGACCTGGTCTATTCGTTGGGGTGGCGACACCGTGATGGATTTATCAACCGGCAAAAATATCCACGAAACACGCGAATGGATTTTGCGTAACTCTCCTGTCCCGATTGGTACCGTGCCAATTTATCAGGCGCTTGAAAAGGTGAACGGCAAAGCCGAAGACTTAACCTGGGAAATCTTTCGCGATACGCTCATTGAACAGGCCGAACAAGGCGTGGATTACTTCACGATTCATGCAGGTGTGCGTCTGCCGTTTATTCCGATGACAGCAGATCGCATGACCGGCATTGTGTCGCGCGGCGGTTCAATCATGGCAAAGTGGTGTCTAGCCCATCACAAAGAAAGTTTCTTGTACGAGCGCTTTGAAGACATTTGCGAAATCATGAAAGCCTATGACGTGAGCTTTTCACTCGGTGATGGCTTGCGCCCAGGTTCTGGCTTTGACGCCAATGACGAAGCACAGTTTGCTGAGCTGAAAACACTGGGCGAACTCACCAAGGTAGCCTGGAAACACGACGTACAGGTCATGATCGAAGGCCCAGGCCATGTGCCGATGCAATTGATCAAAGAAAATATGGACATGCAGCTCAAGCATTGCGACGAAGCGCCCTTCTATACCTTGGGCCCTTTAACGACCGATATCGCACCAGGCTACGACCACATTACCTCTGGCATTGGCGCAGCTCTTATCGGCTGGTATGGCACCGCCATGCTTTGCTATGTCACACCCAAAGAGCATCTGGGCTTGCCGAACAAAAAGGATGTCAAAGACGGCATCATCACCTATAAGATCGCGGCTCATGCAGCGGATCTCGCCAAAGGACATCCTGGTGCTGCGATTCGTGACAATGCCTTATCGAAGGCACGCTTCGAGTTTCGCTGGGATGACCAATTTAATCTTGGCCTAGATCCTGATACGGCTAAAGACTTTCATGACGAGACCTTACCTAAAGACTCAATGAAAGTGGCGCACTTCTGTTCGATGTGCGGCCCTCACTTTTGCAGCATGAAGATTACGCAAGATGTGCGCGATTACGCTAAAAAACTCGGCGTTGAGAACGACGCGGCGCTCAAAGCGGGTATGCAAGAAAAAGCCATTGAGTTTGTCAAAAAAGGCTCTGAGATTTATCATAAAACCTGACAACTGCATGCTTTCAAGGTCTACCGGTTTTTAGTGATTGAGTTCTTAATTGCAATCGCCAATGTCCAAGCCCTGCTGCATGCGGGGCTTGAACATTTCATTAGACGACTGTGCGCTTAACGCGCGGCAGCTCGGCCAGCTTCGCTCGATACACCGCAGAGAAAATATCGCAAATCTGATGACCACTTCTCGTCTGCCACTGCTCGACGCCATGAAAGGTCTTGGATGCATTGCCATTGTGCTGCACCATCTTGCGGTGTACGGGCCGATGTCTGATGTGGTGCGCGGTGCGTTTCCTGCAGTCATCGATGGGCTTGAAATCTATGCCCGCTTAGCTGTGCAAATGTTTTTTGTGTTGGCTGGGTTTTTAGTCGCTACTCAACTGGCACCTGAGGGGCAACCTTCTCCCGCTGCTGCGACTTCGACACTGGGCTTGATTCTCAAGCGATACCGTCGCTTAGTGACACCTTTTATGTTTGCGGTCGCCTCTGCAATATTAATCACCGCGATCGTCAGGCCTTGGTTCGTGCATGACTCGCTTTCAGCACCTCCAAGCCTTGCGCAATTACTGGCGCACGCCCTGTTGTTACACGATCTCACCGGTGTTGAAGCCTTGTCAGCAGGTGTTTGGTATGTCGCGATTGATTTTCAACTTTTTATCTTGACGGTCTTACTCACTGCGTTCAGTGCGCGCGTGGCACCTAGTTGGCGTTGGGTGTTTCCGTGTTTGATGATCGCGCTGGCCGCTGCCTCGTTGTGGATCATTAACCGCCATCGGCAATATGAGGACTACGCTCCCTATTTTTTTGGCGCCTATGCCCTTGGGATGTTAGCTTACTGGTCAACGCGCAAAACCTTTGGTAGCGTCTTTTTATTAACGATCGCAGTGCTTGGTTCGATGGCCTTATGGTTGCAATATCGCAACCCAATCGTCGTGGCCTTGGCCACTGCAATCATTGTGGCACTCGCGGGCCAACGCGGTTGGCTGGCGCTTTGGCCGCGTCCGGGTCTATTGACCTGGCTGGGTCAACGCTCGTATTCGATTTTTTTGATTCACTACGGCTTTTGTATTGGGATCAATGCGGTCTGGGCGCGGTTGTATCCAACCGGAGTGCTCATCAACGCACTCGGCATGCTGGTTGCGATCATGATCTCAGTTGGGGCCGGTCAGCTTCTATACCGGTTTGTAGAAAGCCAACCTAAAGCGCTAGGCCGTAACTGGATCACTGCCGTTTTAGGGGCAGCAGTCGCGACGACCTTTATGCTTGAAGCGCTTGCCTGGTGAGAGCAAACATCCAAACGCTAACCGGCAACGCAAGCGCTCACTGACGAACGATAGGGCTCAAAGGTCTCTAGATAGCGCTTGAGGTCGCAACCGGCCTGGCACAGGGGCACACTGTGCTTTAACCTAGATTTGGCGCCAGCGTTCTTTTCACATCTTTTTCTGTGCGACCCGTGCGCTTGACGTAATCAGCGACTTGATCATCGCCAATGATGCCCACGCTAAAGTACTGCGACTGTGGGTGGCTAAAATAAAATCCAGAGACGCTGGCGGCTGGATGCATGGCATAGCTTTCTGTCAGCATCATGCCAATATCTGCACCGTCAAGCACCTCAAACATTTCACGCTTGACCACATGCTCTGGGCAAGCAGGGTAGCCCGGCGCAGGCCGTATCCCTTGATACGCCTCTTTGATCATTTGCGCATTGGTCAAAGATTCGTCAGGCACATAACCCCAAATGTCTTTGCGAACACGCGCATGAAGCGCCTCGGCAAACGCCTCGGCGCAGCGATCGGCCAAAGACTTAAACATAATCGCTGAATAGTCATCGTTGGCACGCTCAAATTCTTGTTCTTTTTTCTCGATGCCTAAGCCGGCTGTGACTGCAAACAAGCCAATGTAATCCATCACGCCAGACTCTTTGGGCGCGATAAAGTCAGCCAAACATTTGTTTTCAACACCCTCGCGCTTCATGCCCTGTTGGCGCAAGCCACGCCAAGTAAACAATACTTTTTCACGCGTTTCGTCTGTGTAGATTTCGATGTCATCGTCGTTGACTGTATTGGCCGGGTAAAACGCCGCAACGCCATTGGCCGTTAACCAGCGGCCATCAACCATGCGCTTGAGCATTGCCTGCCCATCGGCCAACACCGACCGAGCTTGTTCGCCCACAATTTTGTCATCTAAGATCGCCGGATATTGGCCGAACAAACTCCAAGTTTGAAAAAACGGAGTCCAGTCGATATAGCTTGTCAGCTCGGCCAAATCGAAATTTTTAAAAGTTCGACGACCAATAAATTTTGGGCGCGGCGGGGTATAGCCCGTCCAATCAATCGCAAGCTTTGCCGCACGCGCATCCACCAACGACATCAGCGGCGTGGCTTTACGCGCTGCATGGCGCCGACGCACGTCTTCGTACTCAACCGCAAGTTCTTCAAGATACGTATTGGCGGTTTCAGAGACCAGATTTTGCGCCACCCCTACCGAACGGCTGGCATCAGGTACGTAAATCACTGGGCCCTCATAATGCGGGGCAATTTTGACTGCCGTATGCACACGGCTTGTGGTGGCACCGCCAATCATCAAGGGGATTTTACGGCTGCGAAAATATTCGTCGCGCTGCATCTCGCTGGCAACATAAGCCATTTCTTCTAGGCTAGGTGTAATCAAACCCGACAATCCCACGATATCAGCGTTTTCGGCCTTGGCGCGCGCCAAAATCTCGGCGGCCGGCACCATGACACCCATATTCACCACTTCAAAGTTATTGCACTGAAGCACCACTGTGACGATGTTTTTACCGATGTCGTGCACATCGCCCTTGACAGTCGCGATGACGATCTTGCCTTTTGCGCGTACATCACCGCCTGCCGCCTCAATCAACTTTTTTTCAGCTTCGATAAACGGTACCAAGTGACCGACGGCTTGCTTCATCACGCGGGCAGATTTCACCACCTGCGGCAAAAACATTTTGCCTTCACCAAACAAATCGCCCACGATGTTCATGCCATCCATGAGCGGGCCCTCGATCACCTCGATGGGGCGCCCGTTACGATCGGCAATCTGCTGACGAATTTCTTCAGTGTCTTCAACAATAAATTGCGTCATCCCGTGCACCATGGCATGGGCTAGACGCTTTTCAACTGGCTGCTGGCGCCACGTAAGATCTTCTTCGCGCTTGATGCCGTTGCCTTTAAAGTTTTCGGCAAACTCAACCAAACGCTCGGTTGGGGTACGTGTATCGTTTGGATCTTTTTTGCCCAGCGCTTGAGCTTTATTCACGATCCAGCACCACGTCTTCAACTAACTCACGCAAAGCCGGATCAATGTTGGCGTATACGCCCAATTGCCCCGCGTTCACAATGCCCATCGTCATCCCTTGACGGATGGCGTGATACAAAAACACAGTGTGGATCGCCTCACGGATAGGCTCGTTTCCCCTGAACGAAAAACTGACGTTCGAGACCCCGCCAGAGATACGCGCGTGAGGCAGGCTCTCACGAATCCATTTGGTGGACTCAATAAAATCGACCGCGTAATGATTATGTTCATCGATACCGGTGGCAATAGCAAAGACGTTTGGATCAAAAATAATATCTTCGGGCGGAAAACCAATTTTTTCGGTCAACAGGTGATAGGCCCGCGTACAAATGATTTTGCGACGCTCAAGTGTGTCGGCCTGACCTTGTTCGTCAAACGCCATCACGACCGCAGCAGCACCGTATAAGCGACATAACCGTGCCTGTTTTAAGAACGGCTCTTCGCCCTCTTTTAACGAGATCGAGTTCACGATCGATTTGCCTTGCACGCACTTTAGGCCGGCTTCAATGACAGACCATTTTGAGCTATCGATCATCACCGGTACGCGCGCGATGTCGGGCTCGGAGGCGATCATATTTAAAAAGCGATGCATACAGGCGACCGAATCCAGCATGGCTTCGTCCATGTTGATATCGATAATTTGCGCGCCATTTTCAACTTGCTGACGGGCGACTGCAACGGCCTCATCGTATTTTTCTTCGCGGATCAGACGGGCAAACGCCTTGCTGCCAGTGACATTTGCGCGCTCGCCGACGTTGACGAATAAGGACTCGTCGTCGATATTTAAGGCTTCAAGGCCTGACAGACGTGTTTTGACCGCAACCTCGGGCACTACACGAATTGGCAGAGCTTGAACTTTTTCAGCAATCGCTTGAATATGTTCGGGTGTGGTGCCGCAGCAGCCGCCCGCCATGTTGACGAGCCCAGCGCGAGCAAACTCTTCAAGTAAAGCTGAAGTGTCTGCCGGCGTCTCGTCAAAGCCGGTATCGCTCATGGGGTTTGGTAGGCCCGCATTGGGATACACGCAAACGTAGGTGTCGCAAATTTTTGCCAGCTCGGCGATATAGGGGCGCATCAGTGCGGCACCGAGTGCGCAATTCAAACCAATAGTAATCGGGCGGGCATGGCGAACAGAATTCCAGAACGCCTCGACGGTTTGGCCTGACAAGATACGCCCTGACGCATCAGTGACAGTGCCTGAAATCATGACAGGAAGACGTTCGCTGCGGGCCTCAAAGACTTCTTCGACAGCAAAAATTGCAGCCTTGGCGTTTAGCGTATCGAAAATGGTTTCAATCAAAATAAGATCGACCCCCCCGTCAAGCAAACCGTTCAGTTGTTCGGTATAGGCCACCCGCAGTTCGTCAAAGGTGACATTGCGCGCACCTGGGTCGTTCACATCGGGCGAGATCGAAGCGGTTTTAGGCTGAGGGCCCAGGGCGCCCGCCACAAAGCGCGGACGTTCGGGCGTGCTGTAGGCATCGCACGCGACGCGTGCCAAACGAGCGGACTCTAGGT
Source organism: Bordetella parapertussis (assembly GCA_945874505.1). Classification (GTDB taxonomy): domain Bacteria; phylum Pseudomonadota; class Gammaproteobacteria; order Burkholderiales; family Burkholderiaceae_B; genus Zwartia; species Zwartia parapertussis_J. The sequence continues at coordinate 24,571 of CAMCII010000003.1, forward strand.
TTTGCTCGTAGGCAAGTTCTGATAAGTCGTAATCGCCTTGCGCAATCGTCGTCGCGCCAAAAGTGTTGGTTTCGATGACATCGCAACCCGCGGCAAGATACTCTTTGTGGATTGCGAGGATGATGTCGGGACGCGTCAACGAGAGTAGTTCGTTGTTGCCTTTGACATCTTTACCATGGGCAGCAAAACGCTCAGAGCGAAAGTCAGCTTCAGAGAGTTTGTATTGCTGAATCATGGTGCCCATTGCACCGTCAAGAATCATGATGCGCGAGCCCAGCGCGCGCGCAAAGTCAGCGCCTCGGGTGTAGCTAGCAAGCGGAAAAGGCAGTTTAGGGTAAGTCATCACGACGCTAAAAATCTGAGTGGCGATGCAAAGAAAGGCTGCACCGAGTTTAAAGCGCCATCAAACGACAAGCACTCAAAACTAGAATAAAAGCACTGAAAATCAGAACAACCAAGAGGGGCAGATTATGGGTCAAACACCGCACAAACTTAAGCTTCAGACGAACCAATAGACAACGCTACAGTTTACCAAAAACACCGTGGTGTAACATGGGCCACAGAATTGGTGCTTTCGATGCAAAAGCGCGTACGCCTTAGGGTTTGCGCGACGCATTGGGAAAGTTAAACGGGAAACAGGGAAACACGTCTTCAGACGGTTGTGCCTGTGCTGCCCCCGCAACGGTCAACATCAAGGTTTTAGTCATAAAACCTTGATGCCAGCCCGATACCGGCCAGTTTAAGCAAAGATGACAACCCGTAAGGGTATTGAATCTTTTTGAACGTTCAAGGCCTGCGGGGACGCAGACCATTACGAGGCTGTACTGATGCAACTCTTAACCTATCGGCTCAGCGCTGCCGCTGCGGCCGTGGCCGTGGCCGTGGCTTCTAGCGCGTTTGGGCAAAATGCCCCCTCAAACCCCACGTCGACAATCGGCATGACTGTTGCTGCGAAGGCGTCAAGCGAGGCTACCCCAAGCGAATTGAAGCTTGGCCCCACCCCACAACTTGCCACCGTCGTAGTCACCCCAGGGCGCACCGCTGAACCCTTGGGCGAAACGCTAGGCGACAACAGCGTGATCAGTCGCGACGAGTTAGACACCTTGCCCAACGGCACGCTGGCTGACGCACTAATGCGCGAACATAGCATTGAAGCGCTCAACTATGGCGGCGCTCAGTCGTTGAGCAGCGTCAATATTCGCGGT
>CAMCII010000004.1 GCA_945874505.1 Bordetella parapertussis
TCGGATGATTCGGCTCGGGCGGCAACTGTTAGTGTTAGCGCGTGTTGATCCTGAAGCGCGGCCGCAAGATCATTTTTTACGAATGGATCTGTGCGAATGGGTGCGTACGAGTGGTGCTGAATGGTTGACGCGAGCCAACGAAGCCGGCATTACCTTGCAACTCGAGGCGCCCGAGCATTCGGTTTGGGTGGAGGGCGATCCGATTTTGCTTGACGAACTTCTGGGTAACTTGATTGATAATGCGTTGCGCTATGCCGCGGGTGCGCACTACATCAGGTTAGTCGTGACCTCGACGCCGCCCACGCTTGCCGTTGAAGACGACGGCTCTGGCATCAGCACTCAAGAGCAGGGGCGCGTGTTTGAGGCGTTTTATCGTTCGCCGGATGCACCGCAGGGTGGGTCAGGTTTAGGCCTAGCCATCGTGCGAGAAATAGCTCGGGCCCATGGTGCGTGGTGGAACCTAGTGAGTCGCCCTCAATTTGCTGGCGCGCGCTTGACGGTGGTGTTTCCGGGCACCCGCAGGGGTGCCCAGTTAACGCGTCTGGATCGCTTTAATCAACTGCGTTGAGCTTGGCCCCTGTAGGAGCTGCTCGATTTTCTGCCAGACGCGCATCACCTCGCTTGATCTTAGCGCGCTGTGATGCACCTCTTGGCCGCTTTACAGTTTGCGGCCAGCGCGTGACTCGATGCGCATGCGTAAAGCATTGAGCTTGATAAAGCCTGCTGCGTCAGCCTGGTTGTAGGCGCCGCCGTCATCATCAAAGGTCGCAATGGTTTGATCAAACAGAGTATCTTTTGAGTCGCGCGACACGGTGTAGACGTTACCCTTGTATAGCTTCAGGCGCACCCAACCGTTGACTTCTTTTTGTGTACTGTCGATCAAGGCTTGGATGGCACGACGTTCTGGAGACCACCAATAACCGTTATAAATCAGGCTGGCATAACGTGGCATGAGGTCGTCTTTTAGATGTGCGACTTCACGGTCGAGCGTGATTGATTCGATGGCGCGATGGGCCTTGAGCAAAATCGTACCGCCGGGGGTTTCGTAGCAGCCGCGTGATTTCATGCCAACGTAACGGTTCTCGACTAAGTCTAAACGACCGATGCCGTGCTTGCCACCGAGTTCATTGAGCTTGGTCAGCACCTGCGCTGGTGAGAGGTGCACGCCATTAAGCGCTACCACGTCACCGTGTTCAAACTCAAGGTCGAGATACTCGGCTTTGTCTGGGGCGGCCTCGGGCGAGACTGTCCAGCGCCACATGGACTCTTCGGCTTCTGCCTTTGGGTCTTCAAGGTGACGGCCTTCAAAGCTAATGTGCAGCAGGTTGGCGTCCATTGAGTAGGGCGCACCGCCTTGCTTGTGCTTCATGTCGATGGCGATGCCAGCATCTTCTGCGTATTGCAAAAGCTTTTCGCGAGAGACTAAATCCCATTCGCGCCAGGGGGCAATGACCTTAATGCCGGGCTCAAGAGCGTAGTAACCAAGCTCAAAACGCACTTGATCATTGCCTTTGCCGGTTGCGCCGTGAGAGACGGCATCGGCACCGACTTGACGGGCGATTTCGATTTGACGCTTGGCGATTAACGGACGGGCAATCGACGTACCTAACAGGTATTCGCCCTCGTAGACGGTGTTGCAACGAAACATTGGAAACACGAAATCTCGCACGAATTCTTCGCGCAAATCATCGATAAAGATTTGTTCTGGTTTGATACCGAACTTAATGGCCTTGGCACGTGCTGGTTCGAGCTCTTCGCCCTGACCGATATCAGCGGTGAAAGTGACGACTTCGCACTGGTAGGTGTCTTGCAGCCATTTAAGAATGACAGAGGTGTCTAAGCCGCCTGAATAGGCCAAGACTACTTTTTTGATATCGCTCATAAGGTGCTCTACGTTGACTGAATCATTAACAGAAGACAATATTTTAACGGAAGCCCGCTAGCCTGAATCTAGGCGTTAGTTCAATGGATGTTCTATCGCTCACAGACGCTAGCGCTAGGTTGGGTTTCATCGCTCAGACGTTAGCGTTGGGCCGGTTGCGTCGGCCTGAAGCACGCGCCAGGCCGGGTTTATTAGCCCAGACGCCCAAGTAACAAGAACTCCATCAGCGCTTTTTGTACGTGTAGACGATTTTCGGCTTCGTCCCACACCACACTTTGCGGCCCATCGATGACCTCAGCGGTCACCTCTTCACCGCGATGTGCCGGTAGGCAATGCATGAAGAGCGCCGTTGGGGTTGCCTGAGCCATCATGTCGTGGTCGACGCACCAGTCTGCAAAGGCCTTGCGGCGTTCTTCGTTTTCGGCCTCGTAGCCCATACTGGTCCAGACGTCGGTCGTGACGAGATGGGCGCCTTTGCAAGCTTCGTTTGGATCGGTGAACTCTTTTACGACACCGGCTTTGACGGAGCTCAAGCGCGCCGGATCAAGCAAGTAGCCCGTAGGTGCAGAGACGTGAAGTGTGAAGCCAAGTAATTCGGCAGCTTGAATCCAAGTGTAGGCCATGTTGTTCGCATCACCGACCCACGCGACGATTTTGCCGTTCAGGCTACCGCGCGCTTCAATATAGGTAAAGACATCAGCCAAAATCTGGCACGGATGAAACTCATTGGTCAAACCATTGATGACTGGCACGCGCGAGTACGCGGCAAAGGTGTCAAGACGCGTTTGCTCAAAAGTTCGAATCATCACCAAATCGACCATGCGTGACACCACTCGAGCGGTGTCTTCGATGGGCTCAGAGCGTCCTAGCTGCGAATCGGTGGTGGTGAGATGAATGACTGAACCACCCATCTGATACATACCCGCCTCGAAAGAGACGCGGGTTCGAGTGCTGGCTTTTTCAAACACCATCGCCAACGTACGATCGTGCAGCGGGCGATGCGGTTCGTAACGTTTGAATTTGTCTTTGATGAGTTTGGCACGCTCAAGCACATAGAGCAGTTCGTCGGTGCTGAGGTCTTGCAATTGTAGAAAATGCCGAAGCAGGCCGGCAGTAGGTACGGCGTTTGACATGAGGGACTCGATAAAGTTGTCAGGCCTGAGCCGCACGACCTCACGCTATGTTTGAGCGTCAGGCCGTGTCAGTGCAGGTTAGGCGGTTTCGGCGTTAAACGCCTTGATCAGCGGCACCAAAATCTTGACGATTTCGTCGGCCTCTTGGGTGGTGAGGATGAGTGGGGGTAACAGACGCACCACGCGGTCGCGCGTGACGTTAATCAGCAAGCCTGCTTCAAGCGCACGCATCGTCAATACGCCACAGGGCTTCTCAAGCTCGATACCTAACATCAGACCCTGGCCGCGCACTTCACGCACGCCTAGAGTGCCCAATAATGCTTTGCCAAGCTCTGCCTTCAGATAGGCGCCAACCGTTGCCGCATTTTCAAGAAGCTTGTCTTCTTCGAGAGCGCGCAGGACAGCAACACCTGCGGCGCTGACCAAGGGGCTGCCACCGAAGGTGGTGCCATGGCTGCCTGGACCTAGTACGCCTGCCGCAGGCCCACATGCGCCGATCGCACCAATTGGTACGCCCCCACCTAAGCCTTTTGCAAAGACGACGACGTCGGGCAGAATATCGGCCCATTGATGCGCCAACCACTTACCGGTGCGGCCAATGCCTGATTGCACTTCGTCAATCATCATGAGCCAGCCACGCTCGTTACACAGAGCGCGCAAGTCTTTTAGATTTTGTATGTCGGTGGGGCGAATGCCGCCTTCTCCTTGCAACACTTCGAGCAAGACCGCCACCACGCGCGGCTCGGCGTCGCCAGCTGCTTTGATTGCGGCAATGTCGTTGTAAGCGACTTTGATAAAACCACCTGGTAACGGACCAAAACCAGTGCGCGCTTTCTCGCTGTCGGTTGCAGCAAGCGTACCGATGGTGCGGCCGTGCCATGAGGATTCCATGGTGATGATGGTGGGCAGGTCGTTGCCTTTTTTGTAGCCGTAGTAGCGTGCCAGTTTGATGGCCGCTTCGTTGGCTTCGGCGCCGCTGTTACCAAACACAATCTCAGTCATGCCCGACATTTTTGTCATGCGTTGAGCGAGTTCTTCTTGTTCTGGTACTTCGTATAAATTTGAAACGTGAATGACGCGTGCAGCCTGTTCGCTGATTGCAGCCACTAGTTTTGGGTGAGCATGCCCTAAGCATGACACGCCAATGCCTGCCATCGCGTCGAGATAGCGTCGGCCCTTGGTATCCCATAGCCAAACACCTTTACCGTGGGTAAAGGCAACTGGAAGGCGGGAATACGTATTGGAAAGGGCAGATGTCATGGCCAAGGCTCCGTAAGATGACCGTGATGCAGGATCGCATCTCGGGTTGTAAAACATCAATCATATACAATCTGGGCGACAGAGGCGCGAATCAGAAGTTTGCGGGCTCTGAATTGGCGACGCGGGTTGTGCATGACAGCAGAAGTTCGTTATTTTGTCATTTATGGTGTGACAGAATCAGGTACGACATTCAGGCCCAGCGACTGGGCTGAGCGGCTTGCCGGTGTGTTGGCGCCATACCGCCCGCCCGGAACTCTAGGCGGCTACATCTCTTACTCACCCTATGCCGTACCTTCAACACTTGAGGGGCAACGTTGCGTCGTGGTGGATGGTCGTCTGCGTGATCTTGAGCCGCTAGCCTGGCAATTCGTACACGACTTTGCGCACGACAATCAGCTGAAAACGCAAGCTGATTTGCCTGAAGATCCTCTGGCGCGACATGCGACTTAGCTCGAGATACCCCACGGAGTGACATCGCCCGCATCTCAAGATATCTCAATGAGATTCAAAACGTAGTCAGGGCTATCGCTAGCCAAGCGTGCTTAGTCTGGGTATGTTTATCGGTTAGCGCGCCTGGCCAGTGAGCGTGCCTTAAATGAGCGGTGTCACCAGTTTGCCGTGTGTGAACATGCTGTGCAGGTTATCAAGTACGCAGTCGGTCATGGCGCGCCGTGTTTCGTGCGTGGCACTGGCCACGTGTGGCATCAATACGACATTGTTGAGTGTTTTGAGCTGATCTGGCACTTTGGGTTCGTGCTCAAACACATCTAGCCCAGCACCGCCAAGCTCGCCAGAGGCTAACAGGCGCACCATCGCAGGCTCATCAATCACCGAACCACGCGCGATGTTAATCAGGCGGCCTGAAGGGCCAAGCGCACGCATGATGTCTTCGCTGACCAAGTGCTTGGTGCTGGCGCCGCCAACCGTGGCAAGCACCAGAAAATCGCTTTCACGGGCAAGTTCGAGCAACGAGGCCTGATAGGTGTAAGGCACATCCGTACGTGGTTTACGGTTGTGATATGAAACAGCCATGTCAAACCCCAGACCGCGGCGTGCAATTGCTTCGCCGATGCGGCCTAAGCCCACGACGCCCAGTTTTTTGCCGCTGACGCGTGCGCCAAGAGGAAGGGTGTCGGTTTTGTTTTCCCAGTGGTTTTCGCGTACGAAGCGATCACCCCAGCCAATATTGCGCGCGCAGGCCAGCAACAAGCCCCAGGCGATATCGGCCACACAATCGTTTAAGACATCAGGCGTGGTGCTGACTTGGATCTTGCGAGCAGCAGCGCTGTCAAGATCGATTTTGTCGTAACCGACCCCCCAGGTGCAAATCGCACGCAGCTTGGGCAGTGCGGCGATAATTTCAGTGCTGCAACCAAAGTTGGCGGTTGTTGCAATGACCTCAATGCGGTTCGCATGCTCGCGCAAGAAGGCGACTTTGTCAGTCGCTTTCCAGTATTCAAGAACTTCATAGCGCTCGGCGAGCTCGCCGTCGGCGGGCGCATGGCCGTTGAAGGATCCAATTTGTAAAATCAGCGGTTTAGTCATGAGGGCGAACCTATTGTTTGAGATTGAAGCGTGAACAGTACGTCATGCTCAGACGTGCAAGCGAACCAGGCACCACCGTTAGCGCGTCAGTGGGTGAAGTAGAACAGGCAGAGCATCAATGTGTAAAGAGATTCGAAGCGCAGCACGAGTTTAAAAAACAAAAGCAGCCCAGAGGGGCTGCATGTGCGCATCATTTAGTAAAGCTTGGCAGGCTGGATCAGTGCAGTGTTGCGCATTAGCTTAGGCGTTTTTGTGTGCCTGCGGATGCTGGGTAAAGCGTCCCTAAGCAACCTATGTCACCACAGCTGAAACCTCTGCCAGCTGAAACCACTGCCAGCTGAAACCACTGCCAGCTGAAACTACTGCCAGCGCTGCCAACCGATACGTTATTTAACGTGACTGGTCAGTGTAGAGATATTAGGCCAGTGCTTTCACTGCAGCAGACAAACGGCTTTTATGGCGAGCGGCTTTGTTTTTGTGGATGATATTTTTATCAGCCACGCGATCAATGACGCTGGTTGCTTTTTGCAAGATGTCAGCGGCAGCTGACTTGTCGCCGGTTTCGATCGCGGTACGAACGCGCTTGATAGCGGTGCGCAGCATTGAGCGCAGGCTTGAATTGTGCTTGTTCAGCGCAACAGATTGGCGTGCGCGTTTGCGGGCTTGGGCGGTATTGGCCATGTTCTAAATTCTTTGAAAGAGTGAAAGTTGCAGCAAAGTCCACAATTCTAGCACTAAGCCTCTGTTTTGCCAACTGTATTTGCACTGTGTGCGCTCGGTACACGCCTAAAGTGCCGCGGGCGTAGTCCAGCAGCCGCTAAGACGGCAAAATACACCAGGCCGCCCACCAAAAATACCGCACTGAGGGCCGCAATACGCATCAATGGGGTCTGCTGCAAGCCAAGCCAGTCGATATGACCGGATGCCCACCACAGCGGCACAGCCAGCGCAGCCAGCCCTAAACCTTGCTGGATAAAAAAACGTATCCAGCCTCTTGAGGGCTTGTAAATGCCTTTGCGCCGCAAGCCAATCAGCAGAGCGAGTGCGTTGAGGCAGGCGCCTAGGCCGATCGCCAACGCCAAACCTGCGTGCGCGAGCCATGGGACTAAAAACACGTTCAGTAGTTGGGTCAAAAGCAACACCGCGATGGCGATTTTGACTGGGCTACGAATGTCTTGTTTAGCGTAGAAACCGGGCGCGAGGATCTTGATGCTAAGCAGGCCGACCAACCCGACCGAGTAGGCCATGACTGCCAGACGGGTCTGCTGCACGTCGGCAGCCGAAAAGGCACCATAGTGAAACAGGGTTGCGACTAAGGCGTCTGCTAGCATGATCATGCACACAGCAGCAGGCAAGCCAAGCAACAGCATGAGGCGCAGTCCCCAATCGAGCAGGGCACTATAGCGTTCTGTGTCTTGGTCGGCGTGCGCCCGAGTCAGGCTTGGCAGCAAAACAGTGCCGAGCGCCACGCCCACCAGCGCCGTCGGAAACTCCATGAGACGATCGGCAAAAGAGAGCCAGGTGACGCTGCCGGCAGCCAACCAGGTCGCGATATTCGTATTAATGAGCAACGAGATTTGTGCGACCGACACGCCTAGTGTGGCCGGTAACATCTGTCGCATGACACGGCGTACTAAGGGATCTTGCAAGGCGGGCCTGACAGGGCCAAGTAAATGGGGGCGCAGGCTCAGACGAGAGAGTGCCCACCACTGTACGGCGAACTGTGCCACCCCGCCTAACATGACGCCCGCGGCCAAGGCGTAAATGGGACGGCTAAAAAAATCCGATAAAAACAAGCTCGCGCCAATCATGGACAGGTTGAGTAGTGCAGGCGTGATGGCAGGCACGGCAAAACGACGCCAAGTATTTAATACCCCTGAGGCAAAGGCCACCAAGGACATGCAGATAATGTACGGAAACATTAATCTGGTCATCCAGACGGCAGCCTCAAAGTCGCTGGCCCGCGAAGCACCTGTTAAGCCGCTGGCCATCGCCGCCACCACTAACGGGGCGCCCAACACACCCAGCAAGGTCACCACGCAGAGCGCTAGAAATAATGTTCGGGCGACTCGATCGAGCAACTGTTTGACGGCCGGAGCCTCGTGCTCATTGCGCGCTTGCCCCAAAATCGGTACGAAGGCCTGCGCGAAAGCCCCCTCAGCAAACAGCCGCCGGAGCAGGTTGGGGATTCTGAAGGCGACCCAGAACGCATCGGTCAGTGCGCTTGCCCCAAAAGCGCGGGCAATCATGACGTCGCGCACCAAGCCCGTGATGCGCGATAACAGGGTCAGGCTGCTGACTGTGGCAGCAGCCCGCAACAGGCTCATTTTGGCGGCATGCGAATCGCACCGTCTAAGCGAATCGTCTCACCGTTCAACATGTCATTTGTCACAATCTGATGGACAAGTTTGGCGTAGTCTTCTGGGCGACCCAATCTTGACGGAAAGGGGATGCTGGCGGCTAACGAGTCTTGCACTGCCTGGGGCATCCCAAACATCATCGGGGTGCCAAAAATGCCAGGCGCGATGGTGCAGCAGCGAATCCCCTGAGGGGCCAGATCGCGCGCGATCGGTAAGGTCATGCCGACCACGCCGGCTTTTGAAGCGGCGTAGGCGACTTGACCGATCTGACCGTCATAGGCTGCCACTGAGGCCGTGTTGATCAGAACACCACGTTCACCGGTCGACTCGGGCTCGTTTTTGCACATCGCCTCGGCAGCCACGCGAATCATGTTGAAACTGCCAATCAAATTGATACTGATGACTTTTTGAAACATATCGAGCGGATGTGCGCCTTGTTTGCCAACGGTTCGGGCCGCTGGAGCGATACCCGCGCAATTGATCAGGCCAAACAGCTTACCGGCCGAGAGGGCCCGCGCGACTGCCGCGCGGGCGTCTTGCTCTTGCGTCACGTCGCAGTGGATGTAGTGTTGCCCGAGTTCGGTAGCCAACGTCTGGCCAGCCTCGTCTTGCACATCGGCAAGGATCACCCGAGCGCCGTGCTGAGTCAGCATCTTGGCTGTGCCAGCGCCCAGGCCTGAGGCGCCACCCGTGACGATAAAAACTTTATTTGCGATATCCATGATTTAACTTTGAGCAGAGTGAATCAGACGTTGCGCCGCAGCGCACCGCCGTAAAAATTATTGAAGGGCGGCTGAGATGCGCGCCTGGATGTCTTGGACCGAACCTAGACCATGCACTTTGCGATAGCGCGGCGCGTTGGCATCTGTTTGAGCCCAAACCGAGTAGTAATCGATGAGTGGGCGCGTTTGATTTTGGTAGACGGTCAGGCGGTGGCGTACAGTATCTTCTTTGTCGTCATCGCGTTGAACCAAGGGTTCGCCCGTTAAGTCGTCGCGCTCAGCGACCTTTGGCGGATTGAAGTTGAGGTGGTAGCTACGACCGCTTGCTGGGTGCACACGTCTACCACTCATACGTTCGATGATGTCCTGTTCGGGCACTTCAATTTCAATCACAAAATCCAAGGCAACCTTTGCATGCTTGAGCGCATCTGCCTGTGGAATCGTGCGAGGAAAACCGTCAAACAGATAGCCTTTGCTACAGTCTGGCTGTTGCAGGCGGTCTTTCACGAGGCCAATGATGAGTTCGTCTGACACCAGGCCGCCACTGTCCATGATTTTTTTGGCTTCGAGCCCGAGCGGGGTACCCGCTTTGACAGCTGCACGAAGCATGTCCCCCGTTGAAATTTGCGGGATGCCGTAGTGCTGAGTAATGGAAGCCGCTTGAGTGCCTTTACCGGCGCCTGGTGGGCCAAGCAGAATAAGCCGCATGAGAACTCCTGGTGTCGTAAGTGAGTCGTAAAACTGCCGTCATTATGCCGCATCGCAGCTGACCGTGCCCTGCATCCGGCTTAAAACTTACCCTCAAGCGTTGGCAGGCCCGTTAAATGAGCGCCTGACTCTAAGGAGGTCTTCGGGTGTGTCGATGCCTGCGCCCGGATGCGAGGCAATTTTCAATACTGAGATGCCATAGCCATGCTCGAGCGCGCGCAGTTGTTCAAGCATTTCAAGACGTTCAAGCACCCCTGCACTGAGCGCCGGAAAACGCTTCAAAAATTCGACGCGGTAGGCATACAGACCGATATGGTGCAGTGCCGGAAAATTGCGAGTGAGCGGGCGCTGTTCTGTTTGAAAGCCGTCGCGATCCCAGGGGATGGGTGCACGAGAAAAATACAGCGCACGCTCACGTTGGTCGCAGACAACTTTGACGATGTTGGGGTTAAACAGGCTTGTCACTTCGGTGAGCGGACTCGCACAGGTGGCGATCGCAGCGTCTGAGTCTAGCGTCAACTGTTGAGCCACGCGGTTAATCAGGTCTGGAGCAATGAGCGGTTCGTCGCCCTGAACGTTGACCACAATGGTCTGGTCTGCGAGGCCAAGCAGTTCGGCCGCCTCAGCCAGACGATCCGTGCCCGAGGCATGATCGACCCGCGTCATCAGTGTTTCGATCCCGGCCGCGCGTGTGGCGTGCGCAATGTCTACGTGGTCGGTTGCGATTACCACACGCGTGGCCTTTGAGGCGAGTGCCTGTTCAGCCACCCGCACCACCATGGGTTTTCCGCCGAGGTCGGCAAGCATTTTTCCGGGCAAGCGTGTTGAGGCGTGCCGCGCCGGAATCACAACAATAAATGGTGTTGGAGCGGTAGTTGTGGCGACAGCTCGAGGGTTCACGGCAGCGTTGCCTTGTCGTTAGCGAGAAAGATTGCCAGAGGCGGGCGGCGGTTCGACGTCTGGCTCGCTTTGAGAGATTGAGTTTGAGTCATCATCTGTGCCAAGGCTGCGTGCTTGGGCTTCGAGCATGACGGGTACCCCGTCGCGTACAGGGAAGGCTAAACGATCACCCCTACAAGTTAATTCTGTATGGCTGGCGTTAGGGTATAGGCGGCCTTTGCACAGGGGGCACACCAGCAAGTCGAGTAAACGTGTTTCCATGGTTGTATTGTAATCATTCAGGTTGCGCTCTCGCGTGGCGTTTCAGTTGTTTTGTGAGTAAAGTCGCCCAAAGTGGATCAGAAAATACGGCTGTGGTCGCCATGACCCAGACCCTGGGGTCGTGCAGCGCTCGGCATTTGACTGCATCTTTGGTGGTAATGAGCAGCAAGTCAGCTTGTTGGGCAGTAAAAAACGCTGAATCAAGAGGATGGTGGTCGGGTAGCCCGATACTGTGTTGAAACAAAATACCCGTCTGAGTTAAAGATTTAAAAAATCTAGCCGGTTCACTTATTGCAGCAATTGCACAACAAATCTTATTTTGTTGTAATTGAATAAATTCATATACGGATAGATTTATTTTTTTATCTAAAGAATGAGCAGCTGTAATTTGCAGCCACATTGACAGTTCGGTTGGCTGTGGGCGACGGTGTCGTGCCGAGGTCGGCGCGGGGGCGCTGGTCGTTACCTGTGGTGGGGGATTCGGCTCAGTGAGTTGCGGCTCAGTCTGTTGCTTTGGTGCTTGCTGTGCGTCGTGTTGCGGTCGTGTCGCTTGGCGTGTGATGACGAGGTCAACGGTGCTCAGCCGGCTAGGTGGCTCACGCAAAGGCCCTGCGGGCAGTAACCAACCGTTACCAAGCAGACGTTCGTCTTGGACGATGATCTCAAGGTCGCGGGCGAGCGCCAAGTGCTGCAAGCCATCATCTGACACGATGATGTCGACCTCTGGATAGGCTGTTAACAAGGCCTGACAGGCCAGCCGACGGTTCGGGTGCACACTCACTGGTGCCTGAGCTTGTTCGCTAATTAACGCCGGTTCGTCGCCCAGGCTGGCGGCATCAAGTTCGCCCCAGCCAATGCGCGGTGCAGGTCCAAGTTCGACCCCATAGCCACGACTGATCACGCCGGGTTTCCAGCCTAAGGCTAAGAGCTCTTGCACCAAGGCGATTACAACCGGTGTTTTACCGACTCCGCCCACGTAAATATTGCCCACAATGACGACTGGCACGGGGGCGCGATACACTGGCTTGGTGCCTTGTTGGTACCAACGGCGTTTCGCCAACACGTAGCCGAGTGCCAGACAAGACACAGGCCACAATAATCTTGCCCATAATCCGCGTTTTTGCCATTGCTGATGCAACCAGCTAGCCGCTGCGCTTTGTGCGCTAACTGATTTCAATCGCTCGCCTGCGTGGCGAAATGGACGCGCGCAATGCCCGCCTGACGCGCGGCCTGCATACCCGTGATCACCAGTTGATGGGCGGCATTGGCAGCGGCCCGAATTAAGACGGTTGGCTCTTGTTGCCCTTCGCTGGCTTTTTGTAACGCGGCGGTGAGCGAGGCGAGATCAGGATTGTTGATTAACACCGAATTGACAGCGAAGCGCCCTGACTCGTGAATGGTGAGTTCAATCGCTTGAGTCGGTTGTGTCTGGGCGTTACCTTGGGGGAGTGTGATGGTTAAGGCTTGTTGGCGCATGAAGGTGGTGGTAGCCGCCAAAAAAATCAGCATGACCAGCAGAACATCGATCAGCGGAATCAGATTGATTTCGAGGGGCTCGTGATCGGGGGTGCGAAAGCGCATCTGTTCTCTGCCTTCAATCTCGAAGGCTGTCACGCAAGCGCCGGGCGGACTGCTCAAGGCGCAGCAAGAGACCGTCGACGTGTGATTTCAAATAGCGGTGCGCAATCAGGCAAGGCACAGCAATCAAAATGCCAAAGCCCGTGTTGTAAAGCGCAATTGAGATGCCTCGGGCGAGTTCGGTCGGGTCAGAGCCATCGGGGCGATAGGCGGCAAAAATTTCGATCATGCCAACGACGGTACCAAACAGGCCCATCAGCGGCGCGACTGTGGCAATCATTGCCAAACCCGGAAGGTAACGGTTCAGTGAATAGGCGACGTCTTGGGCGACGTCTTCGACGCTGCGCCTCAGTTCGGCATCGGGAAGAGCTCTGTGTATCAGAAGCTGGGCCAGTATTCGCCCGAGTGCTGACGAGGCTTTGAGCTTGGCGATGGCCTGAGCGTCATCGGCTTGTGCGCGAACTAGCTGTATCACCTGCGTTGTGAGTTCGGGAGGGGCGATTCTGCGTGTTTGCAGGCTAAGCAGGCGTTCGATGATGATGGCAAGCGCAGCCACAGAAAGAGCTAAAAGCGGCCAAATTGGCCAACCAGCTTGGGTAACGATCGATAACAAAACAAACCTCGCGAGTGGAGGGGGCAGAATACACGATGACTGGGCAGTCATTGTCGTTTCACGGGGTATCATCGTACGAGCCATTCATGCAGCTTGGCAAGTCGATTTAAGGCGGATAAAACTATCCACAGGAGTTGTGGATAATTCTGTGTGCATCTTCGGAGAGCGTGGAAAATACTAGCGTTAAGTGATTTGCTCAAAAAACGATCATCATTTTGTCATATTTTTAAATAGACTTTGAAAACATAGGGTTACAAAAAAAAATTGACTTAAAGCTATACGTATTCAAATAATTTGTTATTTCACAAAGACTTAAATCGAATTTACTTGCGCTGTGGATAGAAACCAAGCCGGAAGCCTTATGACAATTAGAAGTCAAGACACAAATGCCGCAACGACGCGCGATATCCTGACGGTGGCGCAGTTAAACCAAGCGGTAAGCCATTTGCTTGAAGACAGCTTCGATGCCTGTTGGGTTCGCGGCGAAATTTCTAATTTCACCAACGCCTCGTCTGGACATTGGTACTTCACGCTGAAGGATGACGCAGCTTCGGTGCGGGCTGTGATGTTTCGCAGTCGCGCTGCTACGACTGGGTTTACCCCCAAGGCGGGCGACTCGGTCGAGCTCAAGGCCCGCGTGACCCTCTACGAGGCGCGGGGTGAATATCAACTGCAAGTCGAGCAATTGCGCCGCGCCGGCTTAGGCACGTTGTTTGAAGCGTTTGTGGCGTTGAAAAACAAGTTAGCCGCCGAGGGTTTGTTTGCTGCCGAAAACAAACGCCCGCTTGTGCCCTACCCAAGGGCCATTGGTGTGATTACTTCGCTTGGGGCGGCTGCTTTGCACGACGTGTTGACCGCTTTAGCGCGCCGAGCACCTCACGTGCCCGTGGTGATCTATCCGTCGCTGGTGCAGGGCGCAGGTGCCGCGCTACAGTTGCGCCAGGCGCTGGCGCTGGCCAACGAGCGCCAAGAGGTTGACACACTGTTGCTCGTGCGAGGCGGCGGCAGTCTTGAAGATCTGTTTAGTTTCAACGACGAAGCGTTAGCGCGCGATATCGCGGCCAGTGTGATCCCGGTTGTGTCGGGGGTGGGGCATGAAACCGACTTCACCATCGCAGATTTTGTGGCCGATGTGCGTGCGCCTACGCCAACCGCGGCGGCTGAACTGGTGTGTGCGACGCGTCAGTCGCAACTCGAACGTGTATTGGGGGCGGCGCAGTGGGCCGAGCAGTTGCTGCGGCGTCAACTCGAGCGTTTGGCACAACGGGTAGACCGAGCCACTCTTGGTCTGGTCCCGCCAAGCCAGCGCGTCGCGCATCAGCTTGAAAAAGTCGCAGGCTTGGGACACCGCATGGTGGCGGCGTTTGATAAGCAGTTTCAACGCAGTCGTGCCAGGCACGCACAGACGCATGTGCGTTACAAAAGCTTGCTGCCAGATTTGAGCGCGTTGCGCGCGCGCTTGGTGCACGCCGATGCCGAACTGCTGGCGGGTCAGCGGCGTCTGTTGGTGCGCCAGCAAACACGACTCGAGAGCGTAGGCGCACAGCTAAGGGCCTTGAGCCCCGGGCACACGCTCGCGCGCGGCTATGCCATCGTGCGTACCGAAGATAAAAAAATCTTAAGAAAATCTGTCGATGCGCAGGTTGGCCAAGTACTCGAAGTGACGCTAGCTGAAGGCATGCTTAGCACAAAAGTGATTGAAGCTCGTAATGACTCGGTCAAACCTTGACGTGATGAAGACGCCGCAAAAGTGACTATTCGTTGCCCCCCCTGGCGTTGGATCCTTGAGATTACGGAGAGAAGGGGGCTTTAACCCTGCTCGTGACAAGGCTTGACTTGCCCCTCGCTGAGCGTTCGATACAATAACGGTTGTTAGTTGTCTGACCCACATACAAAAGGATTTTGCAGCAATGGCCCATACGCTCCCAGCTTTGCCCTATGCCATCGACGCTTTGGCACCCACCATTTCAAAAGAAACACTTGAGTTTCACTACGGTAAGCATCACCAAACCTATGTGACAAACCTGAACAATCTGATCCCAGGTACAGAGTTCGAAACCGCTTCACTCGAAGAGATCGTCAAAAAATCTTCAGGTGGTGTGTTTAACAACGCTGCTCAAGTCTGGAACCACACGTTTTACTGGAACTCGCTGGCACCAGCCTCAGGTGCTGAGCCAACCGGTAAGCTTGCTGACGCGATCAACGCAAAGTGGGGCAGTGTTGCCGCTTTCAAAGAGGCCTTTAACAAGTCAGCCGCCGGCAACTTTGGTTCAGGTTGGACATGGCTGGTCAAAAAGGCCGATGGCTCGCTTGACATCGTCAACACCAGCAACGCTGCAACGCCTCTCACAACGACTGACGTGCCTTTGCTGACCTGTGACGTCTGGGAGCACGCCTACTACATCGATTACCGTAATGCGCGCCCTAAGTACCTTGAAAGTTTTTGGACACTGGCCAACTGGGCCTTTGCTGCTAAAAACTTGGGCTAAGTTCAGCCAAGCCAAAAAAAACCGGCCAGAGGGTCGGTTTTTTTTGGGCTAAAGTAGTGGGTACAACAATCAACCGAACACATTCATACAAGGATTTTTGCCATGGCTAACCAAGCCTTTATTTGTGACGCGTTACGCACGCCTTTTGGTCGCTATGCTGGCTCGCTCGCTTCGGTGCGTCCCGATGATTTGCTGGCGGTGCCGATTCGTGCGTTGGCTGAGCGCAATGCCAACATCAACTGGGCAGAGCTCGACGATGCGCTGATGGGCTGCGCTAATCAGGCCGGTGAAGATAACCGTAACGTTGCACACATGGCCACCTTGTTGGCGGGCCTGCCCGTGGCGGTGCCGGGTGGCACCATTAATCGCCTGTGCGGCTCGGGCATGGACGCCGTGGGCACTGCCGCGCGCGCCATTCGCTCAGGCGATGCGTCGTTGATGCTGGCCGGCGGAGTCGAGAGTATGTCGCGCGCTCCGTTTGTGATGGGTAAAGCCGATACAGCGTTTTCTCGCAATGCTGCAATCTTTGACACCACGATTGGCTGGCGCTTTGTGAATCGTTTGATGAAAGCCAAATACGGCGTTGACTCAATGCCTGAAACCGCCGAGAACGTGGCTGATCAGTTCAAGGTGTCACGCGAAGATCAAGATGTGTTTGCAATGGCGAGTCAAGAAAAAACGGCTGCTGCGCAAAATGCAGGTTTTTTTGACAAAGAGATTGCAGTGGTTTCCATCGCACAAAAAAAGGGCGATCCACTTGTCGTCAGTCGTGACGAGCATCCTCGTCAAACGAGTCTTGAGGCTTTAGCAAAATTAAAAGGCGTGGTGCGTGAAGGTGGTTCAGTCACTGCTGGCAATGCTTCGGGTGTGAATGACGGTGCCGTTGCCATGTTGCTGGCCAACGACGCTGCCGCCAAGCGCCATGGCTTAACCCCTCGTGCTCGCGTGGTTGCAATGGCTACGGCCGGTGTTGAGCCGCGCATTATGGGTATTGGCCCGGCTCCGGCCACACAAAAAGTGCTGGCCTTGGCTGGGCTGACCATTGACCAGATGGATGTCATCGAATTGAACGAGGCCTTCGCGGCGCAAGGCCTGGCAGTGACCCGCATGCTGGGTCTTGCTGATAACGACCCACGCGTGAATCCAAATGGTGGTGCAATTGCGCTGGGGCATCCGCTTGGGGCGAGTGGCGCTCGTCTGGTGATGACAGCAGTGCACCAGCTGCATGCCACTGGAGGGCGCTACGCTCTGTGCACCATGTGTATTGGGGTGGGGCAAGGGATTGCCATGATCGTTGAGCGTGTCTAATATCCCGTCATGATGAGCTGCTCAGTCCCCGGTTTCGGCTCGGCCTGAGCAGCTCGCTTCTTTCTGTTGCAATGTTTTTAGTATCAACCTCGGCTCACTCTGATCCGACCTCGGGTGTTGCTGCTATCTAGGCGGATGCTGCCACGTCAGTGACTTAGGGGTGCTACTGAATACCGGTAATTTTTTTGCCGGCGGTGATGCCGCGCTTAGCAAACCAACCTTGTTCCATCTCGAGGGTGTAGCGCACCGGTGCCGTTGAACAATGCGAGTTTTCAGTCATGGGCGCCATGTCGGCGATGTTCGTGATAGTACCGTCATCCAGAATAAAAGCGATCGATAACGGCAATGGGGTATTGCGCATCCAAAAGCACTGCACATTGGCTTGTTCAAAAACAAAGAGCATGCCGTGATTTGGTGCGAGCTCTTTGCGAAACATTAGCCCGCGCGAACGACTTGCGTCTGTGGCGGCAACTTCAGCTTGAATTCTGTGCATGCCTGCGCCAAGTGTTTTAACCGGCAGGCTTGGGCCGACAGGCGCTGTCTGACAAACAGCCTCGGGAAAGTAGGCGAGCGTGCTAGCGACAAAAACAAACAGCGCAGCCATACGACTGCGCTGCTTAAAAAGCATGAGCATCTTTCGCATCTCTACTATCCAAGGGGTTATTCACCCCAATAGTTTAAGCCGCGGTTATATTTGTTGCTTGTTTGCCCTTGGGGCCCTGTGTGACTTGAAACGCCACTTTTTGGCCTTCTTTCAGGGTTTTAAAGCCGTTCATTTCAATGGCTGAAAAATGAGCAAAAAGATCTTCGCCGCCGTCGTCTGGTGTGACAAAGCCGAAGCCTTTTGCATCATTAAACCATTTAACTGTACCGGTGACCTTAGGGCCGTTGTTTGTAGCTGAATCCGACATTCCGCCTGCCTCTTTATGCAATGTATAAACTGAACCGAGTAGCTATGATTTTATGACTTATTATCATGTTTCTTTCGGCGTTTCTGTACCCAAATAATCTTGAGTATGGCGAGATATTGAGCAGATTTGCGCAAGCCGTCAAGCCTTCAGGCCCAAACCAAGGGTAATACAGGATACGAAAGTACCTGAGATGTCACAAAAATGAATGTTTTAGCAAGGATGTTGCTTTCTGATTATGCCGACTCGTACTTCGCTCCCCCCAGATCTCGTCGTTGAGAAGCTCACTGCAAAGACGGCACCGCCGCCTATGTTTAAGGTGATTTTGCTCAATGATGATTACACCCCCATGGAATTCGTGGTGCATATTCTCGAAAAGTTTTTTGGTAAGTCTTCCGAAGATGCCTTTAGAGTGATGTTGCAAGTTCACCACGAAGGCAAAGGGGTGTGCGGCGTTTATCCTCACGACATCGCCTCGAGCCGGGTGGCTCAGGTTGCCCAGTACGCAAGGGCGCGGCAGCACCCGCTGCAGTGCGTACTTGAGCCGGCAGACGACGCATGAGGGGTGAGACAACATGAGCAAAAAAAATACAGTTTGAAAAGGTTTTTTACTAGTTGTAACGCTTACGCCGTGGAAAGCATAGAATACGAATCAACGGTGTCACTGACGAAAGAAGGACGGAGGAATTGTGATTTCGCAAGAGCTTGAAGTTAGCCTACATATGGCGTTTGTCGAGGCACGTTCAGCTCGCCACGAATTTATTACGGTTGAACACTTATTGCTGTCACTGCTAGATAATGCAGCGGCTATCGAAGTGCTCAAAGCCTGTGTGGCCAATCTAGACGAACTGCGCAGTCATCTGCGTAAGTTTGTGACTGATAACACGCCTGTGATCCCAGCAGGTACTGAGGTCGATACGCAGCCGACTCTTGGCTTTCAGCGCGTGATCCAGCGCGCGATCATGCATGTGTCAGCGGGCGGTGCCTCAAAAAAGCCTGTGACAGGCGCAAACGTGTTGGTTGCGATTTTTGGCGAAAAAGAATCGCATGCGGTGTATTACCTGCAGCA
Organism: Bordetella parapertussis; assembly: GCA_945874505.1. GTDB lineage: Bacteria > Pseudomonadota > Gammaproteobacteria > Burkholderiales > Burkholderiaceae_B > Zwartia > Zwartia parapertussis_J. The sequence continues at coordinate 18,737 of CAMCII010000004.1, forward strand.
ACAAGGTATTTCGCGTCTAGATGTAGTGAACTTTTTGTCGCACGGCATCAGCAAAGCGTCCGCCGAAACACCTACCCCGAAAGAGCAACCTGGCAATGGTGAAGAGCAGGGCGCCGAGGCTCGGCAATCACCGCTTGATCTCTATGCACAAGACTTAAACGCCGCGGCCAACGCTGGGCGTATCGACCCGTTGATCGGACGCGAGCACGAAGTCGAGCGTGTGATTCAAACGCTCTGTCGTCGCCGTAAAAACAACCCTCTACTAGTCGGTGAAGCGGGCGTTGGTAAGACGGCGATTGCTGAAGGCTTGGCCTATCGCATTACCCGCAACGAAGTGCCCGAAGTCTTGCAAGACGCTCAGGTGTTTTCGCTCGATATGGGCGCACTCTTGGCTGGCACCAAATACCGCGGCGATTTCGAACAGCGTCTGAAAGGCGTTCTCAAGCAGTTGCGCAATAATCCTCAGGCGATTTTGTTTATCGACGAGATCCACACCTTGATTGGTGCGGGTTCCGCTTCAGGCGGCACCCTAGACGCTTCAAATTTACTCAAACCAGCGCTGTCGTCTGGGCAGTTGCGCTGTATAGGTGCTACGACCTATACCGAGTTTCGCGGGGTGTTTGAAAAAGATGCGGCGCTGTCAAGACGTTTTCAAAAAGTCGATGTGCCTGAACCGAGTGTTGCGCAGACCATTCAAATTTTGCGCGGGCTCAAAGGTCGCTTCGAAGAACATCATGGCGTGAAATATTCAAACGCAGCCTTAACCGCAGCAGCCGAATTATCGGCGCGTCATATTAACGACCGTCATTTGCCCGATAAGGCGATTGACGTGATTGACGAGGCGGGCGCTGCGCAACGCCTGTTACCTCGCTCAAAGCAAAAGAAAGTGATTGGTAAAACAGATATTGAAGCAATCGTTTCAAAAATCGCGCGTATTCCACCACAAACGGTGTCTAGCGACGACCGCAGCAAGTTGGCTACGCTTGAACGTGATTTAAAAACGGTGGTGTATGGGCAAGATGGCGCCATTGATGTGCTAGCGTCTGCGATCAAAATGGCCCGCTCAGGGCTCGGTCGCCCCGAGAAACCGATTGGTGCCTTTTTGTTTTCAGGCCCGACGGGTGTGGGCAAGACCGAAGTGGCGCGCCAACTGGCCTTTACGTTGGGCATTGAGCTGTTGCGCTTTGATATGTCAGAGTACATGGAGCGTCACACCGTGTCGCGCTTGATCGGTGCTCCACCGGGTTACGTTGGCTTTGATCAAGGGGGTCTGTTGACCGAAGCGATCACCAAGCAACCGCACTGTGTGTTGTTGCTTGATGAAATTGAAAAAGCACATCCAGACGTGTTTAACATTTTGTTGCAAGTGATGGATCACGGTACGCTCACCGATAACAACGGCCGCAAAGCCGATTTTCGCAATGTGATTTTGGTGATGACAACCAACGCTGGGGCTGAAGCCTTGAATAAGCCGAACATTGGTTTTTCAAACACTCGTGCCAGTGGCGACGAAATGGGTGACATCAAGCGTTTGTTCTCACCCGAATTCCGCAACCGTCTAGACGCGATCGTGCCGTTTGCGCAGCTCGATCAGGCTGTCATCTTGCGTGTCGTCGATAAGTTCTTGATGCAACTCGAAGACCAGTTACACGACAAGCGCGTCGAGGCGAGCTTTACCGATGCGTTGCGTGCGCACTTGGGCAAAAATGGTTTTGATCCTTTAATGGGTGCACGACCCATGCAACGTTTGATTCAAGACACGATTCGCCGTGCCTTGGCTGACGAACTCTTGTTTGGCAAGCTCGTGGATGGCGGTTCTGTCATTGTGGATATTGATGCTGAGGGTAAAGTCGCTTTGACCTTTGGACCGCGCGCCGATAAGTCGCAAAAGTCGGTGTCGGGGTCTGACCAAGAAGCCGAGTTGGCGCACTGATGGTCTTTTGTGCTACCCCAACTACACGGGATAGACTCTTGGCTTAGTCATGCGCGATGATGCTTCTATGAAACACCAACAGAGCGCGGCACTCTAAAGATGTCATCGCCTGTCTTGATGCTGGCTTGCCATCACTGTGGCGCTGCTTACCAGCGCCCAGTGCTAGAGCCGGGGCAATGGGCACAGTGCGAGCGTTGCGACAACGTCTTAGAGACATATTCGACGTTCACTCCGGGGGCGTGGTTGGCGGTGATCCTGGCAGCCTTGCTATGTTTTGCCTTAGCTAACGCGTATCCGATCGCCACGCTTTTAATTTCAGGTCAATCGCAAGCCGCGTCGTTTTTTGATGCAATCATCATTACCTGGCAAGCGGGCTACCCCGAGGTTGCAGTCGTATCGTTTGCTGCAGGCTTCTTGCTTCCGTTTGTGCAATTACTGCTCTTGCTATGGGTCTTTTTAGCGCTCTCACTTCGACGCTTGCCGGCACGGTTTGAAGAACTGATTAGCCTGATTGACTTACTGAAACCCTGGTGTATGGTGCCGGTGTTTTTGATGGGCATCTTGGTGTCAGTGGTGAAGCTTGTGGGTCTGGCATCGTTGGTGGCGGGCGTTGGGCTCTTCGCAACGGCAGCTTCAGCGATTTTTATCACTGCGCTGACGCGACTGTCCGCCCAAAAGATTCGCTGCCTGGCGCACGACATTGGCTTGCCTGCGCCTTTTGAGGCCTTGCCCAAGGCGCCATCTCCTGCCTTATTTAATCGAACCTGGGCGCTCATCGTGGCGGCAGCGTTGCTATATATCCCCGCCAATCTTTTGCCGATCATGCAGATTAATTCGATCGCAGGCAACTCAGCGCACACCATTTTAGGTGGCGTGCTCGAACTGGTTTCGATGGGGTCTTACAGTATTGCAGCAGTGGTCTTTATCGCCAGCGTAGTTGTACCGTTGTTCAAACTGTTCTGTTTAGCGGTTCTGGTGTTTCTGGCCCAGAGGCGCGCTGTTGGTGCTCTCAGAACCCGTACGCATTTGTACGAAGTGGTCGAGTTTATCGGCCAGTGGTCGATGCTGGATGTATTTGTGGTGATTTTGCTCTCGGCGCTAGGTCGCTTCGGCGCTTTATTGACGATTGACCCCGGGGGCGGGGCTGCAGCCTTTGCGGGTGTGGTGATCTTGACGATGTTAGCCGCTCTCGGGTTCGATCCGCGGCTGGCCTGGCGGCGTGCGGGCCACCGCAGGCATCTTTTGCCAGAGTCTGCGAAAATGCCGTCCTGAAGTGAGTCTTTAAGCGATTGTGCCTGTTGTTGGCTTGTAGTACTACCTCTTACCGTTTTGGGTATTGAGGTCATCACCGTTTTTGTTTGACCAAGGAGCCCGGCATGCCGGAGCAGTCGATAACAAACCAAACACCCGTGTTGCCGCGTGTTAGCCAACGACCCAAGCGTAATCTTGGGTGGGTATGGCTGATTCCGCTTGTGGCAGCGCTGGTGGGGCTTTCTATCCTTTATCACAGCTGGTCTAAACAAGGTCCTCGCATCTTTATTACCTTTCAGTCGGCAACTGGCCTAGAGGCGGGCAAGACGCAACTGCGTTATCGCGATGTGGTGATTGGCCTTGTCAAAGAGATTCGTTTAACTGAGTTGCGTGACAAGGTCGTGGTTGAGGCTGAGCTCAACAAAGATGCCGCTGGGATGGCGAACGAAGCAACCCAATTTTGGGTCGTGAAGCCGCGCATTGGGATCAGTGGTGTGTCGGGGCTTTCGACTCTGATGTCGGGCGCATATATCGAAACGGATACCAAGCATGGTGCGCTCGGTAAGGCCACGCAAAAGCAATTTAATGGGCTCGAAGAGCCTCCGCCCATTACCAGTGATCGCCCAGGTACGCGTTTTGTCTTGCGCAGTGATGACTTGGGTTCGTTAAGTGTTGGTGCACCGATTTACATGCGTCGCCTTCAAGTCGGGATGATCTCAAGTTATAAGCTCGAGCCCGAAGGCAAGTTTATTAACATAGAAGTGTTCATCGACGCGCCCTATGATCGTTATGTTGACGGCAGTACGCGCTTCTGGAATGAAAGCGGTGTCGATGTCACGCTATCACCTGACGGGATGCAAATCAATACTCAATCACTCGTGTCCTTAATTGCGGGTGGTGTGTCGTTTGGCTCGTTCGGTAAGCCGCGTGATATCGCTGAGGTGGATCGAGTGTTTAAGCTGTACGACAACCGGCGGGCCGCCGAGATCGAGCCGCAAGGCGTTGCTGTGCCGATCTACATGCGCTTTGAGCAGACCACGCGGGGGCTCAAGGTTGGCGCCGCCGTCGATTTTCACGGGGTGGACGTCGGTACCGTGAGTTCGGTGGCGCTTGACTTTGACATCGTCACAGCAAAATTCTTCACTTCGGTCACTGCCACCTTGTATCCAGAACGTCTGGGGATGGTGTACCGAGAAATGAATATGTCTCGGCGCTCGGTTGAGCAGCTGACGGACTCTTTGGCGCTGATGACCAGGCGGGGCTTGCGTGCTCAGTTGCGCACTGCCAATATCTTGACGGGCCAACTCTACATCGTGCTTGAAGACTTTCCGAAGGCACCGAAAATTGATTCTGTCAAAGCAGAGGTGCCCTTTAAGATGCCAACGCTGGCCTCAGATGATCTAGATAAACTGCAGCAGCAGGTCACCAGTATCGTAAATAAACTCGACAAAATACCGTTCGAGTCGATTGGTAGCGAAGTGAATGAAATGATCAAGCAGATCAAAGTGCTGAGTGTGACACTCGATAAATCGGTCGTGCCTAAAATTGCTTCAACACTGTCGCAGGTTGAGCTTGCCGTTAAAAACTTGAACGGGTTAATTGCACCTGGTAGCCCAGTGACCGCTAGCGCTGAGGCCATGCTTGAAGATCTCAGGCGTAGTTTACGTTCGTTGCGTGGGCTGACTGACTCGTTACAAGCGCAGCCGGATGCGTTAATCACCGGTCGCAATCCTAAACCCTACTCACGCGAAACGCTTGGGGCTCCCGTACAATGAAAAGCGCCTGCAAAATGAAAAAATTATCACTGATCATGTTTGTTGCAGGGCTGGTCGGTTGCTCGAGCCCCGCGCCTTATTACTACACCTTGAGCCCTGAAGGTACGCGCGCCGCGGTGGCCTCAGGGCAACGTGTGGGTGCCTACGCACTGAGCCCCGTCACCGTACCCCCTGAGGTCGACAACACAGCCTTGGTGGTCCGCGAACCGAATGGTCGCCTGATGCTGTTAAGCGATGATCGTTGGACAGCGACCTTATCCTCGCACCTGCAAAGCGCGTTGGGGTTAGAGTTGACTGCCGCTCTGGGGATGCCGCCTGTGCAAAATATCAATCAGAATGTGACGCAGGGCGACGCGACGCAAATCCAAG
>CAMCII010000005.1 GCA_945874505.1 Bordetella parapertussis
AGCGATTCACCGTTTGCAGGCGCCTCAATCATCTCAAGTGGGTTAAAGCTCAATGTGTCGTAAGGGCGGCCGCGCAAATCACCAAAATTACGTTCGCGCAATAGTTCAGTGCTTAGAGGTTCGAGCCCCGTATGACGCGCGATTGCTTCGGCAGTTTGCCAAGCGCGCGGCATATCACTTGATAAGATCGCGGCAGGTTTAAGCCCGACCACACGCGCGGCAACGAGTTCAGCCTGCGCAAGCCCGCGCGGCGCAAGAGGGGTCGCGGCAGGTTGAACGGTGCGTGCGGCGTTCAACAGGGTTTCGCCGTGGCGAATCAAAAAAAGTGACATGTAAGATCCAAAAAAGCGTTAAGTGAGTCTGATTCTGATTCTGATTTTGATTTTGATTTTGATTCTGGTTTTGGTTTTGGTTCTGATTGTGACAGAACGCAAACGAACTTGTCGCGATCGGACGTCAAAAAATATTACTCAATTTTTATTTTTGCTTTGGTTGCGATGTCTTTGGACTCAGCAATTTCAGACCGAATCATTTTCGCCCAGTCGTCAGCGGGGTTCCAGCTGATATCAAAACCCGTAGCGGCCATTCTCTCGACGACGACTGGGTCTTCAATGACTGTTTTTAAAGCTTTTTGCAATACAGCTTTGACGTCAGCTGGTAAGCCTTTTGGACCAACAACGGCATTCCAAGCCACCACATTGAAGTCTTTTAAGCCAGACTCTGCCAAGGTGGGGATATTGGGCAATAAAGGTGAACGCTTGAGGCTGGTGACGGCGAGCGCCCGAATGCGACCTGCGTTATGTTGCGGTGCCGTTGCCAAGATCGTGTCATAGGCCATCGGAACTTGCCCTCCGATCGTATCGTTCATCGCGGGCGTGCTGCCCTTGTAAGGGATATGCATCACATTCAAACCGGTAGCTGAATTAAACATTGCGCCGGCAAAGTTTGAAGTGGTGCCGTTGCCATAACTGGCATACGAATATTTATCGGGGTTTGCCCGAATCATGGCAATCAGTTCTGCGACGTTTTTTGCAGGGACTTGAGGGTTGACAAGTAATGCTAAACCGAGCACACCGATTTTACCAATGGCATCAAAAGCAACCGCAGCATCGTAAGGAATCTGGGCCATTAAAGCCGGGTTCAAGACAAAGGTTGAGTTTGAGCCAAGTAAGAGGGTGTAGCCATCAGGCTTGGCATTGGCAACGTAAGCAGCGCCAATCACGCTACCTGCGCCTGCTTTGTTTTCGACGATCACTGGTTTGCCGAGTTGCAGTTCAAGTTGTCTGGATAGCAAGCGGGCGATCACGTCCGACGCACCACCCGCCGGAAACGGTGAAACCAGTGTCACTGCCCGCTCAGGAAAAGCCGCTGAGCAGTTAGCGCTGAGCGTTAGGGCGGCCACGACGGCAAGGATTCGAGCTTTCATGTGATCTCCAGCGCCCGCACTGAGGCGTATATGGTTTTAATTGCCACGATCGGCAACCTAAAGGGTGATTCTACGAACTGGCGTGCAGTACGAACACGCATACTGCATGGCGTAGACCGCCTTGCGCAGCGCCACCAAGTGTTGCTGAATATACAAGAAATTACGTCGACTAAGCCAATATTTGGTGCAAGAGGGCTAAAAAGTAATATAGTGATCTGCAGTGTCTACTAACTCTGGAGCTGAGGCTAAAGTGAATTTTCCAACAGCAATTACCACGTGTCTCTCAAAGTTTGCCACCTTCAGCGGTCGTGCAACACGCAGTGAATTTTGGTGGTTTTATTTGTTTACCTTGTTGCTCAGTTGGTTCGCGCAAATGGCTGTAGGCGCAGGGATCGCTAGTGTGGTGAGTTTAGTGTTGTTTTTACCCTTGCTGGCTGCTACCGTACGCCGTCTGCATGATATCGGTCGTACCGGTTGGTGGATACTCATTGCCTTCACCATAATCGGGATCATTGTGTTGATTGTTTTTTATGCAACCGATTCTGAAAAAGCCACTAATCAATACGGCGAATACAGCGCGCCCACTGCTTGAAGCTCACGACCGCTTATGCCGGCGGATAAGCATCTTAGGGCTTGAATTGCCCGATAAAGATCGCCGGATCGACGCGGGCATCGTTTAAGCTGACATTCCAGTGCAGATGTGCCCCGGTGACCCGGCCAGTGGCACCTACCTTCCCTAACACTTGCCCGCGTGTGAGTGTGTCCCCCACCTTGACGTCGATCACAGACAGGTGACAGTACATGGTGATCAGGCCCTGACCATGATCCAAAAATACGGTATTTCCATTAAAAAAATAATCACCCGTCAAGATGACTTTGCCCGCAGCAGGCGCTGCGACTGGCGTACCCGTTGGTACAGCAAAGTCTAAGCCCGAGTGTGGTGCTCTGGGTTCACCGTTAAAAAAACGTTTCAGGCCGAAGGGGCTTGAGAGCGGCCCTTTGACGGGTGGGTCAAGCAGAATATTGCTGGGTGTACTTGGACTGAACTGCCGATAGGCAGAATTTTGCAACTCGAGCTCGCGCGTGATGCGGGTCATATCGTCGGCCAAGGGGTTGACATGGCGACTGTTGCTAACGGTGATGCGTTGTTCGCGATATTTTTTATCTCTGACTTCAAACTTAATCTCGCTCGTTGTCGGCTGCTGTTCGCGATATCTTTTATCTTTAATCTCAGACTTGCTCTCGCTGTTTACCTGCTGCTCGGTGACGATTAGCATTTGAGTCTGTATTGTAAGGTCAAGCGGCAGGCCTACCACCGCAACCCAACGTTGTTCTTGGCCCGCAACCACTAAAACAGGTTTTTGAAGAAAGGTGACCTTGGGTGGAGTGCGACTGGCACTGGGCACAGGTACGATCGCCACGCCCCCAGGAACCGGTTGGTGCAGGCTTTGAAGCGTTAAGGGAGTGGCTTGAGCACAGGGCAGCAGAGTCAGTGAAAAGAGACTCAGGCACAGTTGGGCGAGCACTGCGGCCACGCAGCCCATCAAACGCACTTTACACAAACGAAAGGTATCTCTTGGCACGTATGCTGACATTCTTCAATATTCAAAAAGAGAAGGCTTCAAGCTCTGATCGTTCAAGAGTTAGGCAGACCTGTGATTCAAGAAGCGCACACATAACAATTATGTAGTGAGTGGGCGGATCGCTTAATCAGCAAACGTGCATCTCGGGCAATCAGCGGGTTAAAACTTCCAGAGATATTGCGTAGGATTATCGGGGCAAGGTCCAAACTGGCACACCATGACCGAGCTCACCGTGTTAGCTGCCGCCAGTGCAAAAAATAAAATAATGACCCCGGTGGCAATCACCCCTAAAGTGCCGCGATTGGACAGTTTGTTCGGTTGGCGATCGATACAAAGCATCAGTGCGCAAAAAATCATCATGACGACAAAAGAGATAAAACCCCAGGTGTAAAAATGCAAGCCAAACAAGGCAGAGCCATAGCCCTGATCTCCTGGCGCAATATGTAAAAGAATTTGTCGCATTGAGGTGGCTGCGCCCACTAAGGCCGAGGCCAGGATCATTGCGTAGTGGATATTTGAGGCGCCAAAGCGGATATTCAGCAGCATGCCAATGCCAGCGAGAGTGAGTGCGACGCGCTGCAATTGACAGAGCGGGCAGGGAATCTCGTTGAAGGCAATTTGATAGTAAAACGCTACAAGGAGTGAGCCGCAGATGGCGAGTAAGGCCAACAGATTGAGCTGACTTGAAAAAGTGGTAGAAAGATTGCTGCGCGAGTTTGTCAGGCTGATCATATCAACCTCTAAAGAGAAATGTTAAGCGTATCGGTCATGTGAAATTTCATCCACACCAAGAAAATAATAAACGAGATGACCCAGACGCCAATCGCCTGAGGGCGTAGCCCCCGCATACTGAGCCCAATCGCAATGAGTGTGGTGAAAAAGGGCAACATCATGATCATGACTTGAGTCCTTTTAAGAGGCGTCGCTGCTGGGTAGAAGTATGTCTCGATCGAATGCAGCACACACTTGTTGCTCTATGATCTTAGTCTTGATGAAAAGAATCGCGCGCGTCAAAAAAATAGAGCGCGTCAAAATAACAGCGCTATTCAAAAGAATAATTGCCTTCAGCCTGTTGACCAACTGCAAGGGTCTGCCCAACTCCTGCGTGAACAATGCCATTCATGCCAAAACAGATCGCGCCATCGACTCGTGCTAGCGTGCGATAGTCTCGAAGTGTATCGTTGACCTCGGGCGACGAGATTGCAGTCTCAGGATTGATGTCTGGAATCGCGCAGCGCGGGCAAGGCTTGACTAAATGAAGTTGTACGCTTGCTTGGGCGGTTTGAATGGTGAGTTCACCTAGGTGGTCTTCGGTGTGCGCCTCAAGCTGACCCAGCACAATATTAGGTCTGAACCGCGACATCGAGACAGGTTCGCGCCCTTGAGTGGTTAAACGCGAGTTCAGTTCATCGAGAGCGCTTTGCGTCACGACTTGAACGGCGAAGCCGTCACTAAACTTGTTGACGGCTTCAACGCCTTTTGTCCAGTCAAGAGCCGAGAGCCGCCGCGCTTGTTTTGAAAAGCGTATCAAGCGATAGTGCTTGCCGGGTACTGCAAGATACGCATCAAGCCATCGCGCGACTGCAGCACCTTGGTCGTCACCTAAAAGCGTGTCGCGCCAGACGGTGACCTGTTTTGGGGCCGAAGCGAGCTCAAGAGGAATGCTGATTGAGTCAAACCCCGGCGCTGAAAGCGTCAGTGCGGTGCTCGAGACCGTCGGCGTGATCCACACCATGTGGGGGATCTGTCGTTGAGTCAAGAACATGCCGTCTTGATCGACGATCATCCACTCGCGATCCATACTCAGTCCGGTTGCTGTGAGCTGTGCCTGGGTAACTTCAATACCCGCGCACGATTTAATTGGGTAAATGAACAGTTGGGTAATCACGCCGGTGCAGTCGGCCATAGAGATCTCTTGATAGAAGTGAGCTTCACGACATTCTAAGGCCAATGTATCCTAAAATGTGGCTTAATTCTTTTGCTAGGAATACGACCATGCCTTCTTTTGATGTTGTTTCTGAAGTCGACAAGCACGAACTGACCAACGCGGTGGATCAGGCCAACCGTGAGCTCAGTACGCGTTTTGATTTCAAGGGTACTGATGCCAAATTTGAGCTTGAAGGCTTTGTTGTGACCCAAATTGCGGGTAGTGCTTTTCAGCTTAAGCAAATGCTTGACATCTTGCGGGCCCGGTTAAGTGCGCGGGGCATAGATACCCGGTGCTTGGATGTGGCTGACCCACTCGAAAACTTAGGTGGTGCGCGTCAAAAGGTGACGATCAAGCAAGGTATTGAGCAACCCATTTCTAAAAAACTGATTGCATCAATGAAAGAAGCCAAACTTAAAGTCGAAACTCAAATCACAGGTGAAAAATTGCGCGTCACAGGTAAAAAGCGCGACGACTTGCAAGACGCCATCGCGTTGTTGAAAAAAGCAGACGTCGAGCTACCGTTGCAGTTTAATAACTTTAGAGATTAGCGCATCGCTGCAGCGTAGAAGGAGATTAGCGCATCGCTGCAGCGTAAAAGATCAATACGTCGCTGCTACATCTCGAAACACGACTGCAACAAAGAATTGACTGTTATCTCAAGCGATCGTTCGTGCGGCTCTCGCAGCGAACGATCTTGAGTCGTGAGAGCCTCGGGAAGCTCTAACGGCCACCCTGTTTAATGTCACCAAACAAAGTACTGAGCCCACGTGGCTGCGAACGCCAGTAAGGCTTGGCCACTTGCACTTGTGCGCCAAGTTGCGCGGCAGCGTGCCAGGGCCAGCGTGGGTCAAATAGCATGCCACGTGCTAACGCCACCAGATCGGCCTCGCCATTCACGATGATGTCTTCAGCCTCTTGAGGCTCAGTAATCAAGCCAACGGCCATGGTGAGTAAGCCAGTGCCTTTTTTGATTTGCGTGGCTAAGGGCACCTGATATTTTGGCCCTAGCGTAATTTGTTGCTTGGGTGATACACCGCCGCTTGATACGTCGATAAAGTCGCAGCCAAGTGCTTTGATCGCGCAACCAAACACAATACTGTCTTCGGCTGTCCAACCGCCTTCGACCCAGTCTGTTCCTGATATGCGCAGACCCAGGCACACATTGGCGGGTGTGACCTCGCGCACGGCCTTGAAGATCTCGAGCGGAAACCGCATACGATTTTCAAGCGAGCCGCCGTACTCGTCGGTACGTTGGTTGGCAATCGGGGATAAAAACTGATGCAACAGATAACCGTGGGCACTATGTAATTCGATGCCATCAAAACCGATTCGCACTGAACGTTTGGCGGCATCGACAAAGGCTTGGCGAAGACGCTTTAAGTCGGCAGGTTCAAAGGCTTTCGGGGCCGCTTCGCTGGGGAGTTGCGGGATCGCAGAGGGGCCAGCGACTTCCCAGCCGCCGTCTGCGGGGGTTTGTAACTGACCGCCCTCCCAGGGGCGATAGCTTGAGGCTTTGCGACCCGCGTGACCCAACTGGATCATGATGGGAATCGACGAGTACTTGCGCACAGAGTCAATGACTTTTTTTAGTGCAGTTTCGTGTGCATCTGAATACAAACCCAGACAGCCATGCGTGATTCGACCCACAGCCTCGACCGCAGTGGCTTCGATAATCAGCAGACCAGCACCTGATAGTGCCATTTGGCCAAGGTGGATGGTGTGCCAGTCGGTCGCGAGGCCCTCGTCGGCCATGTACTGACACATCGGGGCAATGACGATGCGATTGGCCAGTTTAAGTGGGCCGACTTGGAGGGGGGTAAAAAGCTGGCTCATGCGAGTGAATTCCTGTAAGTGATAGGTAGACGCAATGCTAACGGGACGCGAGCGTGCTCGCAAGTTGGTTAGCCTGCTAGTCTAGCACTCGCACTTTTCGCTCTGCACTGCGGCGAACCTGACCCCATCAACCGTTTTTTCGAACTTTGCGGTGCCACGCGATGATTTAGCCGATGCCGTTGGCGTTGCTGTCTTCATGATGGATGGCTCGCTTGAAGTTCAGCAAAAGAGACTAGCTTACCTGCGATGGCGCTGGCTGCGACCGTGGCTGGGCTGGCTAGCCACACCTGTCCTGGGCCAGAACGCCCAGGGAAATTACGATTAATGGCACTGACGGTAACTTGCTTGGCTTCGGACGATGAGCCCGGGCCGCAATTTGCACAGGCACCGCACGCAGGCTGCAAAAACTCGGCGCCGACCGCTGCGAAGGTGGCAAGGTAGCCCTTTGCTGTGCAGTAATCGCGCACGCCTTGAGTTCCCGCTTGCAAAAATAACGTCACGCCGGGGGCCGCTTTGAGACCTTTGCCGGCGGCCCAAGCCAGGACCGCATGATATTGGTCGAAATCTTCACGTTTGCCAGCAGTGCAAGAGCCACCATAGGCGATGTCGATCTTGGGGCGCTCGGCAAGCGCATTAAGCGCGACGCCATTGCCTGGGTCGCCTGGACGAGCCACCATGGGCACTAAGCGTGTGCCATCAATATGAATAGTGCGTACATAGGCCGCTCCAGGGTCGCTTTTCATCCAGGGCTCAAGCACACACTCAACGCCACGACGCTCTTTGATAAAGCGTACAGTTTGCTCATCAGGCTCGACGATCCCAGTAAAGCCACCGAGCTCGGCGACCATATTCGTCAGCGTGGCACGCTCATCGATTGACATCGCTCTGATTGCCTCACCAGCAAATTCAAAGACCTTGCCTACGCCACCCCCTGCCCGAATACTTGGCTCGGCCAATAAATGCAAGACGACGTCTTTGGCTGAGACTCCTGCCGGCAGGGGGCCCGACACATTGATTCGCAAGCTCTCAGGCATCGTAAAGCGTACGGCTCCGGTAACAAAGGCATTCGCCATGTCGGTGGTACCCACCCCAAACGCGACGCAGCCAAGCGCGCCGCTGTGTGGGGTGTGTGAATCTGTGCCTGCAATTAATTGTCCGGGTAAGGCATAGTTCTCGGCCATCAACGCATGCGAGATACCTTCAGAGCCCGTGTTGTTGACGTCGCCCGCCTCAAGCGCCTGCAGGTAGCCGTGATCTTTCAAATGATGGCGTGCGACAAACGCGCGGTGTGCTTTCGAAAGTTGATTCACCGCGGGGACTAGGCCTTGCTTGAGGTGCGCAGGGCTGCGATGGACATACGACAGATGATCTTCAAAACATACGATGCTCGCTGAATCGTGTAACGCTAAGGCCGGGCCAAATTTTTGATGCAAGGCATGGGCACACATCCCTGTGTAGTACTCATGAATGAAGCGCAGATCGGCTTGTACAAAGCCGCCTTCACCAGGCAGCAACCAAGCCGGCGCGTCTTCAGTTGATAGCAAATGCCGCGCAATGATTTTTTCAAAAAGGGTCAGCGATTGCTTCAGCGCAAGAGTTTTTCTAGGTGTTTCTTTTAAGCGCGCTTGTCCATAGTTGAGCAGGCCACCTGCGCGCAAGATCGCTGCAGCAACGGCATCGCGCCCTTCCAGAAGCTCTTCAAGTTCGATCGCTTGGCCGCGCGTGATGCGCTCAAGCAAAGCAAAATTGGTTGAGGTGAACAAGCCAAGATTGTCGGCATTTTGTCGATAGATGCGCTCAAAGCTTTCGGCGATGATTAAGCGCACCCCAGCCGCTTGCTCGGCGACCGGGCTGTGTTCACGTGAGCTGCCCTTGCCATAGCGTTTGCCGCCCACTACCACCTCAATTTGCGCTTGTTGAATCGCCCCAACGCCGATCGGCTGATGACCAGCAACGGTGTACCCCGTATAGGGATAGCGTCCGAGTGCTTCATCGAAATGCACCATGATCGGCAGAGGAGAGATTTCGTCGGTGGAGATGTCATCTCGTAAAGGGCTCGCGGCGGCTCGCGTGAGTCGTACGCCGGCGAGTTGCACCCGAACCGCTTCCAGACTTTGGCTGAGATACAGAATGCGTGGGGCAAAGGTGATGGCCGTCATAATGTTTTGTCTCCGTGCCTGTGGTTATTCTGCAATGCAGCAACCGTAGCGAAGTGTTTGTTGGTTTAGTTTAGGTTTAGTTTAGCGAATTTTGGCAAAATGCTAATGAATCCCGACGGGGGAATACCCGAGGCAAATTGAGAAATATTCTCTTGATGGTGAACCGAGAATACCCGAACCAGATTGTTGAATTTTCGCTCAGTTGCAAATAGGGAGCCCCACCGACAGAGGTTGTGTCGCGAAGATGGAATCCCCCGTCAGAGGCAGGCCTGCGCCAAGGCTATACTTGGAACCCAAGTCATCCACAACCCTGCCTGCGCAAAATGATGAAAAAAATCTTACTTGGCTGTATTGCTGACGACTTCACTGGCGCGACTGATCTGGCGAATAACCTCGTGCGCGCCGGGATGCGAGTGGTGCAGACCATTGGAGTGCCCACACAACCGCTGCAAGCCGAGGTAGATGCTGTGGTGGTGTCGCTGAAGTCGCGCACAATTGAGCCCGAGCAGGCTTGTGCTCAGTCGGTGGCGGCTTTGAAATGGTGTCAGGCGCAAGGCGCGCAGCAAATTTATTTCAAATACTGTTCAACGTTTGATTCAACGGCTCAGGGCAATATCGGCCCAGTGACCGACGCCTTGATGGCTGCTTTGCAAACCGACTTTACGATTGCAACACCGGCGTTTCCGGATGCAGGGCGCACTGTGTTTAAAGGCTATTTATTTGTTGGCTCGGTACTGCTCCACGAGAGCGGTATGCAAGATCATCCGCTCACCCCCATGACAGACCCGAATCTTGTGCGAGTGTTGACGCCCCAAACGCGCCATCAGGTTGGTCTGATTGATTACACCGTCGTCGCGCAAGGCGAAGCCGCGATCCGTGCTCGGATTGCAGCCTTACGCGCCGAGGGGGTGGCCATTGCAGTGGTTGACGCCGTCAGCAATGCTGATTTACTGCGCTTGGGTGCTGCGCTGTCGGATATGCCGCTGGTGACTGCGGGGTCAGGCGTGGCAATTGGCTTGCCCGCTAATTTTGGTATTGCACCGAATGCACAGGCGTCTTGTTTGCCTCCCACTGCGGGCTTACAGGCGATCGTGTCCGGTAGCTGCTCGCGCGCCACAAATGCGCAGGTCGCGGCTTTTCGTGCAGCGGGTTTGCCAGCCATTGCAGTGGATCCCCTGCATTTGCAGCGAGGGACTGAGGCGGTTCAAAAGGTGGTGGATGGGGTGCTTGCTTTATGCCAGCCGCAGCTGGGCAAGGGGCCGGTGCTGGTGTATTCAACCGCAGAACCCGACGCGCTAAAAAGCATTCAAGATCAACTTGGTGTGCAGATGGCTGGGCAACTGGTTGAACAAACGTTGGCTCGGATTGCCGTTGGTTTGGTTCAACAAGGCGTTGGTCAGTTAATCGTCGCCGGAGGCGAAACCTCTGGTGCTGTCGTGCAAGCGCTGGGCATGACACAATTACAAATTGGCGCACAGATTGACCCTGGTGTGCCCTGGTGTGCCGGCAACACTGCGGTGTCTGACAAGATCTTGCACATTACCTTGAAGTCAGGCAATTTTGGTACATCTGACTTTTTTACTAAAGCGTTTCAGTGCATTGCTTGAGTCGCATTGAATTGAGTCATGCCTTAAACAGATTTTGGTAGCATGACTTGAATCACTCACACATTAAATTTTTTTGCGGCATCTCTCAACCCATCCACGCCTTGAACAAATGTTTATCGTATGACTGAATCTACCCAAGCGCCGAACAAATTTTTACGAGAAGAAGTTTGCCGCGTTGGCAAAAGTCTGTTCGAGCGTGGGTACGTTCACGGCTCGACCGGCAATATCAGCGTGCGCGTGCCTGCAGAGCAGGGAGGGGGATTTTTAATTACTCCCACCGATGCTTGCTTAGGGTTTCTTGACCCTGTCGCGCTGGCGTGGGTCAACGAGCAAGGCCAACAAATTTCAGGTGAGCGCGCGAGTAAGACCTTAGCCTTACACCGACGTATCTATTCGTGTGTGCCAACTGCGGGGTGCGTGGTGCATACGCATTCTTCTTATTTGGTTGATCTGACATTGCGTGGGGTTTGGCATCTTGATGATATCGTGCCGCCCCTGACGCCGTATTACGTGATGAAAGTCGGACACGTACCTCTGATCCCCTATTTTTTGCCCGGTGACGTGCAGGTGGCCGAGTACGTAGCGCAACGTGTTGCGCAATACCAGGCACGGGGCTTAACGCTTCGTGCGGTGATGTGTGATCGCCTGGGTCCTCAAGTCTGGGGTGCGACACCTGCGGCCGCGATGGCCACGCTTGAAGAACTTGAAGAAACCGCTAAGCTTTGGCTGCGCGGACTGTGCACGGCACAACCACTTAGCGAAGCCGCAATTCAAGCTTTGCGCGAAACGTTCAAGGTGTCTTGGTAAGATTCAAGCCTTGCGCGAAACGTTCAAGGTGTCTTGGTAAGATTTGAGTCTTGCACGAAATGTTCAAGGCATCTCGGTATTGGGCACAAACATGGAGAAAACAATGAACATCCTCATTACTGGTGGTGCTGGCTTTTTAGGGACGCTGTTGAGTCGTGCGTTGCTTAAGCGCGGCACACTGCAAGGGCACGCGCTGACCTCGTTGACGATTACAGATCTCGCGGCGCCGCGGCATACAGACGTAGTCGACCATCCGCTCGTCAAGATTGATACCGGTGATTTACTGAAACGCATCGACGGCCTCTTTGAAAAAGACTATGACGCCGTATTTCACTTGTCGTCTGCGGTATCGGGTGAGTGCGAAGCAGATTTTGATTTGGGCTTGCGTTCAAATTTAGATGCCACTCGTCGCATGCTTGATGCGATGCGTGCTCAGCACACTCGAACAGGCAAAGCGGCGTTATTTTTCTTTGCCAGTTCGGTTGCCGTATTTGGTTCGGATCCCGCGATCCCCTTGGGCGCAGTGGTGCACGATGGCACCTTACCGACGCCTCAGTCGAGCTACGGTATCCATAAATTTATTTGTGAACAACTGATCGCGGATTACACGCGCAAAGGATTTATTGATGGGCGTGTCGCGCGCTTGATGACAGTATCGGTGCGTCCGGGCAAGCCCAATGGTGCGGCCTCAAGCTTTTTATCTGGGATTGTGCGCGAACCCTTGGCAGGCGTGGCTTCGTTGTGCCCAGTTGAGCTGTCGACTGCTGTGGCGCTAGCATCGCCTGAGACGACGATTGCTGGGATTTTGGCGGTTGCTGAAGCGACTCGCGAGACCTTTGGCGGCCGTACGGCCTTGAATTTGCCGGCCTTGACTGTGACGGTAGGACAAATGCTAGAGGCGCTTGAGCAGGTGGCGGGTAAAGACGTTGCCAAGCTGGTGACAGTCAAGCCTGATCCGACGATTGTAAAAATTGTGGGTGGCTGGCCATCAAGGTTTGATTGCGAGCGCACCCATCGGTTTGGACTGCAGCCCGATCAGTCGTATCAGGCTGTGATTGAGCAGTATATCCGCATGCAGCGAGGCTGACATCGTCCCTTGAACGGGAGGGTGCGCATTGCGTGAAGCCACGATTGGCTTCACGGAATTGTCGACTGAGCTAGGCGTGCCACTGACCTCACTGACACGGTCAAGCGCGACTTAAACCACGATTGGATTGGCTGAACCGTCCATCGTGATGATCGTACCGGTCACATAACTGGCGCGATCAGACGCAAGATACACGACAGTATCAGCGACTTCTTCCGGCGTCGCTAAGCGTCCGAGTGGCACCTTGGCTGTCGCTTGTTTTAACGCCTCAGCTTCGCTGATTTTTTCGTGATTGGCCGTGACTTTGATGCCTTCTTTCAAACGCTCAGTCAGCGTCGCTGCTGGGTTCACAGCGTTGACGCGAATTCCCATCGGTGCGTAGGCGGCTGCTAAGCCTGCGCTGGCAAGCATCAGTGCTGCATTGGCGCTACCACCTGAGATATGTACCGTCGAAGGCACTTTACCGCCGGCACCCACCACGTTGACGATCACGCCTTTGCGACGTGCGCCCATGCGCTTGATCACTGGATCCATCATGTTGACGTAAGTAAAAAACTTGGCATCCATGGCGTTGCGCCAGGCTTCGGGTGTTAAATCGGGCGCGGCCTTGCGTGCGGCTGCACCGGCAGAGTTCACCAACACATCCACTGGCCCCATGGCTTTTTCGGCAGCATCCAAGCAAGCCAAGGCAGAGATATCGCTCTTTAAGTCAGCCGCAAACACGGCGATGCGTGCAGCAGCACCTGGTATTTGTGCCACTAAGGTGGCTTTCGCAGCTTCGAGGTTAGCTTGATCACGTGACACAAGGCTAACTTTCGCGCCTTCTTCTAAAAAAACTTTCGCACAGGCCAAGCCAATACCTTTGCTGCCACCAGTGATTAAAACGTGTTGATTGGTGAGATGTAAGTCCATGAATGCTCCGACGAAAAAATGAAAAATGAAAAGTAAAAAGAAAAAACTATAAAAGTGAAAAGTACTCATTTAGCAACGATGCTCGCACCACCGTTAATAATGGATAGCGTGCATGGTTCGCTCTTGATCCGAATTTGGTAATCGTTGCATGGTTCTTACAAACGTAAAGCTGATGGCCTTAGGTAATAGTGGTCAGTTAGGTAGTACTAGGTTCTATTTCAGGCTGGGTCCCAATGACCCCCGCACGTTGTAAATCTTCGATCTCTTGTTGGGTATAACCTGCAGATTGCAAGATTTCAATCGTATCTGCGCCAATTTTGGGTGAGGCTTTGCGCACCCTTAAGCGCTCGCCTTTGAGCGCAATCGGTAGCAACGCCACGCGGGTGTCGATGTCGCGACCAGCCCCCGTGTTGTCAGCCGCTACCGTCATCGGGGCCAAGCCTCCGGTGGCTAATAAGTGCGGATCGTCAAACAGATCATGTGGACGGGTGATCGGTGCGTAGGGCAAGGCAGTTTTTTCAAAGCGTTGACTCAACTCAGCTGCGCTGAAACCGGCAAAGCGTTTACGTAGTTCAGCCGTGAGCCACGAGCGCACGCGTACGCGATCATTATTACTACCCAGACGTGGATCGCTTTTTAAATCATCAAAGCCAAATTCTTCACACAGGATGGCCCATTGTGTGTCGCTGACCGCAGCTAAAAATATTTGCTCGCCGTCTTTGACTGTGAACACATCGTAAACCCCCCAAGCGCTAATACGGCTTGGCATGGGGTTGGCTGGTTTACCGGTGACGGCATATTGCAGCATATGCTGAGCCACTAAAAACACATTGTTTTCAAAGAGAGCGCTGGCAACTTGCTGCCCCTCGCCGGTGCGGGCACGTTGTTGCAACGAGGCTAACACCCCAATCGCACCAAACATACCACCCATGATGTCGTTGACGCTTGCCCCCGCGCGCAGCGGTTGCCCTTCGGGGCCTGTCATGTAAGCGAGCCCGCCCATCATCTGCACGACCTCGTCGAGCGCAGTGCGATGATCATAGGGGCCAGGTAAAAAACCTTTGTGCGACACGTAGATCAGTTTTGGATTGAGCTTGTTGAGGGCATCATAGCCAAAGCCTAGCTTATCCATCGTACCGCTTTTGAAGTTTTCGCTAAAGACGTCTGCGTCAGTGAGTAGCTTTAAAACGATTTCTCGTCCGCGCGGGTTCTTCACATCAATCGCAATACTTTTTTTATTACGGTTGAACATCGGAAAAAAACCAGCCCCAGAGCCGAGCAATTTGCGCGTGTTATCGCCAGCCAGAGGCTCAACCTTAATGACCTCGGCCCCTAAGTCGCCTAAAATCATGCCACAGGTCGGACCCATCACCATGTGGGTAAACTCAATGACGCGCAGGCCTTCGAGTGGTAGGGGTGCTGACATCAGAATCCTTTGTGTTCAAAACGTTTAGCCGTTTGTTATACCATTGAGTGCGGCCTTGTTTCTTGTTGTTCTTGTTCTAGTTGTTCTTGTTCTAGTTGCTTTCTGGTTTGGAGTATTTATGCAGCGCAGCATTGTGGTTAAAAAAGTGAATTATCTGGATCCGACCGATCGCCTGGCCCTGCTCAGTGTGCTTGACATGTATGCGTGCGACCCAATGGGCGGAGGCGAACCCTTGCCCGCAGACGTGAAAGCCCGATTATGTGATGACTTGGCTCGGTTGCCAGGGGCGGTTAGCTGGCTGGCGTGGCTTGATCAGCAACCCGTCGGTTTGCTCAATGCCTTGCAAGGCTATTCATCCTTTAAGGCCCGGCCGCTGATGAACGTGCACGACATCGCAGTCGACCCCTCTGAACGGGGCAAAGGCATCGGTCAAGCTTTACTCAAGGCCTTAGAAGAGCATGCCCAGCAGTTGGGCTGCTGCAAACTGACGCTAGAGGTTTTGAGCGGCAACGACGTGGCCCAGCAGTCGTATGCGCGCTTTGGCTTTGAGCAATATGCGCTGAGCGCCTTGACAGGTCAGGCGCTGTTTATGCAAAAGTGGCTGTGATGCGTAGACGTCGCCGCAGCTGCTAATGACAGTCGTACTGACTGTCTACATATTGTGGTACCCCTTAGACCCGACCGTATCTTTCAACTGCTGCGGTCAGAGCTAAGGGGGCTCTCCTAAAACGACGCGACCGCCCCATTTGACCTAGGGTCAAAGCCACCCTCAAATACGCCGTTCGCATGGCGAATCAACATCCCAGCATGCCCCACGCCCTCATCCCACGCACCAATCGTTTCAACGTCATGGCCTAGCGCTTTGAGTTGATCGAAGGTGTTTGCGCTAAAGCGACTTTCAAGCTTAAGTGAATCGCTTGACTGCCCCCAGGTGCGGCCCAGCAGCCAGCGAGGCCGCTCGATCGCAAGTTGCGGGTGATCACCAAAGCGCGTCACCCGATTGAAAATCGTCGCCTGGGTTTGCGGTTGCCCATCGCCCCCCATCGCGCCATACACCATTACGCCACCGTCGGCGCGTTGCGCCAGGGCTGGGTTCAGCGTGTGAAACGGCTTTTTGCCCGGTTCAAGGGTGTTGATGTGATCAGGATTCAGTGAAAAACTGCATCCGCGATTTTGCCAATTTACCCCTGAGTGCGGTAAGACCAGCCCTGAGCCAAACTCGTGATAAATGCTTTGGATGAACGAGACGGCGATACCGGCCTGATCGATGACACCCATCCAAATTGTATCGCCTGGCGAAGTCTTTTGACCCCACGGCGCAGCCCGAGTGGTATCTAACTTGGCTGCTAAGGCGTCGATACTTGCGCGGGTCAAGAGGTCTTGGGGTGCAACCGACATAAACGCTGGGTCAGTCAGGTATTGGTCGCGGATACTAAACGCCAGCTTGGTTGCCTCAACTTGCGTATGAATAAAGGCAGCACCTTCAGGATCTTGATCCCAGCCGTGGATCCGATCCATGATACCCAGAATCAACAAAGAGAGCAGGCCCTGTGAAGGGGGCACCATGTTAAAGAGTTGGCCCTGAGCGACCGTTGCATGAAGGGGGTCGACAAGCTTTGCTTGATGGGCCTTCAGATCCGCTAAGGTCAAAGGGCTGCCTACTTCAGCGAGTTCGGCAGCCAGAGTCTTGGCGAGCTTGCCTCGATAAAAAGTGTCGCAGCCTTCTTTTGCAATGAGCGCGAGCGTGTCAGCGAGTTTGGGTTGCTTAAAAATACTGGCCTTGGCCGGTACCATGCCTTGAGGCAAGAACGTACTGGCAAAGCCACTTTGGGGCTCAAGTTCACTGCGTTTTAAAGAGGTACAGGCTTCTTGGCTTTGCGTGACTGCGATACCATTTTGTGCAAAATACATGGCATCAGACAGCAGTCGCGACAATGGTAGCTTGCCGTTTAGGCACTGTTTTGAGAGGTGGTGCGCGGCACCCCACCCAGAGATGGTGCCTGCCACCGTCAAGGCTGCAACGCCGCCCCGAAACGGGATGTTGGAGGTGATGCCGAGCGAGGCGTACCAGTCGCGCGAGGCAGCCTGAGCACTGCGACCGCTCGCGTCGATGCCACCCGGGCGATTATTGGGGCCGTTGATCACCCAAAATCCATCGCCGCCAATTGAGTTCATATGAGGGTAGACCACCGCAATGGTGGCGGCCGCTGCGATCATGGCCTCAAGGGCGTTGCCGCCTTCGCGTAACACGGCAACCGCTGACTCGGCTGCCAACGAGTGCGGGGCGACGGCAATGCCGCGCATACCAAAAATAGATTGAGTCAACACCGTCTCCTGAAAATCTTCGTGCAATCATACCTAAAGCGGCTGTATTCAAGCCGCCCCGGCTCGTGGTAAGTTGGGTTTGGCCTCGCTTAAAGGGGGTCACCCTTGGCGTAATGTCAGTTACGCTCGAAATAAAGTAGACTGCCTTATGGTTATTTCAATATGACTCAGGGCAACGGAGTAACATGAGCCTTTATTTTGAGACTAAGAGTTAAAGAGCATGAGCGCTTCAGAGCAAGACAAAGGCACCCCTATATCGGTGGTCATTCGTAACCGCCTGAAAGAGTCTCGCAAGCGCTTTCATGCAAATGACAATATTGCTAACTTTATTGAGCCTGGTGAACTGGCCTTGTTACTTGACGAGGTTGAGTCCAAAATGAAGGACGTTCTTGAAAGTCTAGTGATTGACACCGAGGCCGATCACAACACCAATGACACAGCCCGACGTGTGGCCAAAATGTATTTGCACGAGGTGTTTGGCGGGCGCTATGCTGCGCAACCCAAGATCACCGAGTTTCCAAATGTCGAACACTTAAACGAATTAATGATCGTTGGGCCAATCACGGTTCGTAGTGCCTGCAGCCATCATTTTTGTCCGGTGATGGGCAAGGTCTGGATCGGAGTAATGCCCAATGAGCACACCAACGTGATCGGGCTCTCAAAGTACGCGCGTTTAGCTGACTGGATCATGAGTCGACCTCAAATCCAAGAAGAGGCTGTGGTGCAGCTGGCCGATCTGATTCAAGAAAAAACGCAGCCTGACGGTTTGGCTGTGGTGATGAACGCCACGCATTACTGCATGTCGTGGCGTGGTGTCAAAGATCCAGACAGTCGCATGATTAACTCAGTGATGCGCGGTGCCTTTTTAAAGGACGCAAATTTGCGTCGTGAGTTTTTATCTCTGATACGTCGAGAGGATTAAACATGTTAGTTCGTTTACTGTATGTGAGTCGTGCGATTGATCCCGAGTCCAACACTGCCACGCAATCGATTTTAGATTCGGCGCGCCAACACAACTCAGCTAACGGAATCACCGGCATACTTTGCTACGGCGGAGGGCTGTACCTTCAAGCCGTTGAAGGCGGGCGTACACAGGTCAACGAACTGTATGGCCACATCGTTCGTGATCAACGTCATAAAGATGTTGTCTTGCTTGACTATCAAGAAATCACTGAACGTCGCTTTGGTGGCTGGACAATGGGTCAGGTCAATCTGGCCAAGCTCAATACCTCAATTGTTTTGAAATATTCTGAAAAGCCCGAGCTTGATCCTTATTCGGTCTCAGGGGCGGTGTCGCTGGCGTTGCTCGAAGAATTGATGCTGACTGCTTCAATCATCGGACGCGCGTAAGACGCTGCTCGTTTGAAAGTGTTGAACTGCTTGTGATAGAAAGATAGTCAAATTAAAAAAGGTGACCATTAATTGAATACCCAAGATCACTCGTTGTCGGTTCGTTTGCTTTTGAATGTGGGTCATGGCCTTGACCATATGTTCTTGCTGATTTTTGCAGCTTCGGTGGGTGTTATCGCCAGCGAGTTTGGTTTTCAAAGCTGGGAAGACCTCATGCCCTATGGTGTGGGTGCCTTCGTCTTGTTTGGTTTGGGCTCAATTCCTTCTGGTCGCCTAGGTGATTTGTGGGGGCGACGCCGCATGATGATCGTGTTTTTTGTGGGGATTGGGCTGTCAACTTTGCTCACCGCACTCACGCAAAATGCCTGGCAAATGGCAGTCGCATTGACGTTGGTTGGGGCCTTTGCCTCGATCTATCATCCGGTGGGTATTCCCCTGTTGGTTCAGAAATCAGCTAACCCTGGCTTGGCGATTGGTGTGAACGGTTTGGCCGGTAACCTGGGCGTAGCCTTGGCGGCCATGCTGACTGGCTTTCTGATTAAGTGGATTGGTTGGCGTGCTGCCTTTGCCGTGCCGGCGTTATTGGCTGTGCTGTGCGGCATTTGGTTTGCGTATGCCTGTCCGGTTGAGACTGAAGCTCCAGCCAAGCGCAAGGGTGGTGCGAAAGTGACGTTGACACCTGCGATGTTGGCGCGCGTACTGGCTGTCATGACTGTCAGCGCGGCTACGGGTAGCGTGCTGTTTAATTTCACGACGAACGGTAACGGGCAACTGATGTCTGAGCGGTTTCAGGGCGTTGTGTCTGATCCTGCGTTGCTCGGTATTTTACTGGCGATCATTTATGCCGTAGCGTCGCTCATGCAAGTGGCCGTTGGCAAGTTGCTGGATCACTTTGCTGTGCGTCCGATTTTTCTGGCAATCGTTTTGTTGCAAATTCCTCTGTTGGTGTTGTCAGCTTACGCGCAAGGTTGGTGGTTATTTGCGGCGTTACTGGGCGTCATGGTATTTATTTTTGGTGCAGTCCCCTTCATTGACGTCATGATTGTGCGCTACATCGACGATCGTTCACGCTCACGCGTGGCCGGAATTCGTCTGGCGGTATCGCTTGGAATCAGTTCGTTTGCCGTTTGGTTGCTGGGGCCCGCCGTGAAAGGCTTGGGGTTTGAGACCTTGTTGTTGGTCATGGCTGGATTTGCTGCCGCTACGGCGTTTGTCGTAATGTGGTTGCCGAGTGAATCCAAATTAAAAACGTAAGCGCGACGAGCGCTAGATACCAAACGACTGCGCGAAGGTTTAGATCACGTTAGTTATTTTGCCCTGGTCCAGTATCAACTATAAAACCAAATGATTTCGACGTGAGATTTAACATGCTGCAAAAAATTGCCCCTGAAAATATCGAGAATCTGATGATTGGTTTGCCGCAATGGCGCTATCAGCCAGAGCGTGGCGGCAGCATCACGCGTGACTGGGTGCTTGTTGACTTCAGCGAGGCCTTTGGTTTTATGGTTAGGGTGGCACTGCTTGCTGAGCAGCACAATCACCATCCTGAGTGGTCAAACGTTTATAACCGTGTATCGATTACGCTTACGACACACGACGCTGGCGGTTTGTCATCCCGTGATATTGATCTAGCACAGCGCATCGATACTCTTTGATTTTGCGTAGTATCTTCGGGTAAGCTCTCACGAAGCGCGGGTGCACACTTAATTGTGTGATTGCATCTATAAAAAGTAAACTCGGAGATACCGTATGGCAAAAGAACTTGTAGGCTTCGTGGGCACCGGTCACATGGGTGGGCCGATGACGTTACGTTTATTAGCAGCGGGATACGATGTCTGCATCTATGATCGCGATAAAAAAGCAGTGCAGGCCCTCGTCAAGAAGGGTGCCATCGCAGCCAAGTCTGCGGCCGCTGTTGCGAATCGCGCAGAAACCATTTTCTTAAGCCTGCCCAACCCCGAGATCGTGAATGCAGTCGCGCTTGGCAAAGACGGCTTGATCGAAGGTAAAAAAGTCAAATGCGTCATCGATTTTTCAACGATTGGTCCTAAAACTGCCGTTACCGTATTCAAAGGCTTGAGTGCCAACAAGGTGAGCTACGTTGATGCACCGGTGAGCGGTGGTGTCACGGGTGCCGCGGCGGGTACATTGGCCGTGATGGTCTCGTGCCCAAAAGCTTTGTACGCGAAGCTGACCCCCATTCTGGCAACCTTTGGTAAAACGTTTCACTTGGGCGAGGGCGCAGGCCAAGCCCAAACCATGAAACTCGCCAATAACCTGTTAGCGGGCGCAGCGTTGGCCGTGTCTTCAGAAGCCATGGTGATGGGCGTCAAGGCGGGGCTCGACCCACAAGTGATGCTCGACGTGATCAACAGCGGCTCAGGTAGAAATAGTGCCACGCAAGATAAGTTTCCTCGTGCAATTTTGACAGGGACGTTTGACTTTGGTTTTGCTACGGCGCTGTCTTACAAAGACGTACGTTTGTGTGTAGACGAGGCTGAGGCAATGGGCGTGCCAATGGTGGTTGGTGCGGCGGTGCGTCAGATGCTTGCCGTGACGAACGCCACCTATGGCCCCGATTCTGACTTTACGTCGATTTGTAAAGTGGTCGAAGACTGGGGTGGCGTTAAAGTGCGCAAGATAGCCGCAAAAAAGACGGCCTCAAAAGCCAAAAGCACTTAGGCTGCAAAAAAAGACAGACCGCCAAAGGCTTAAGTGACGCAAATGGCTTAACTCGCCAATCAGACCAATATCGCGTCGAGCCCAAGTTGTTGAATGCGTGTCAAAAATGAGGGGGCGTGCCCCCTCGTGGCAGGCGAGCAGGGCTGAGCATCGTTTGTGTCAAACCAAACTCTAGTAAGGCCTCGGGTAAGGCTTGGCCGCACACCAAAGCGGCACAGGCTTGCCCCATCGCAGGCGAAGTTTGAATCCCATAGCCGCCTTGTGCTGCAATCCAAAAAAAATTGGGTGCAATCGGATCAAAGCCACCGACTAAATCACCATCGGCCACAAAGGACCTGAGCCCTGCCCACGTTCGCGTGGGCCGACGAATCTCTAGGGTAGTGATCTCTTGGATGCGATGAATGCCCAGCGCGATATCGAGTTCTTCGGGTTGCACGTCTTGTGGTTCGACGGGGTCAGCGTTAGCGGGTGAGCCGAGCAGCATGCCGGCATCGGGCTTAAAGTACCAGTCTTCGTTGACACCGATGGCCATTGGCCACTTCGCAACGTTAAGCGTGGGTGGCGGGCTAAAGATCATGGCAGAACGTCGACGAGGTTCAAGATGCAAACGCTGAGCACCTGCAAGTGCGCCGACCTGATCAGCCCAGGCCCCTGCAGCATTGAGCACAACGCCAGCTTGGTACTGCCTGCCATCGGCTGTGTGCACCAGCCAGTCTGCTTCGGTGCGTTCTAGCCTGATGACTTCGGTCTGGCAGACAACCTCGCCGCCACTGAGTTTGAGTCCGCGTAAAAAACCTTGATGAATACTGTGCACATCCATGTCATAGGCTTCAGATTCATAGACGCCACCTAGGATTTTTTCAGGGCGAAACACAGGCACCATATCCAGCACGTCTGAGGTCGACATCCGTCGAGCCAGCTTGGTGACGCTACGCAGAATATCCCAATGCTCAGAGAGCACCTCAGCTTGACCATGTTCTGCTACCATCAGCGCACCACGCGGCGATACTAAGAGGTGGTCTGAAAACCCCGTAGGCGGTTGCATAAAAAAGGCACGACTCGCCATGGTCAGCGCACGAACTTGTGGAGTGCCATAGCTCTCCATGAACAAGGCTGCCGAGCGGCCGGTAGAGTGATAGCCGGGTTGCGCTTCACGCTCAAGCAGGGTCACCTTGCCTTGTTTGGCAAGCCAATACCCTGTCGAGGCTGCGGCGATGCCTGCCCCGATGATTAAGAAATCTGAGCGTTGGGGCTGCAAACGATTACTCACCTTGAAAGCTGTTGGCGCGACATGTCAAGACCAGCGTGTCGCGGTATCCGCCAGGCTGAGCCGGTTGGATTGGGGTGGTTTCATGAATCACCCGCGCATCGTCTAGCAAAAGCAACGACCACGATTCGCTTAACGTAAATCTCTGCCCCGAGGTACCCGTGGCATCGAAGACACGTGTCTCGCCACCTTTGACGTTTTTGCGGTTGATCATAAAGACACCTACCAAGTCAACGCCATCACGGTGCGCGCCCTCAGGGGTCGGGCGACCAATCCCGTCCTTGGTATCAATTCTGAATTGGTGTGCCTCAAGGCACCAACGCGTGACTGCAAGAGTGGGGTGCTGCGCGCGGTGCAGAGCGTCTGCCGCGCGTGCAAAGGCGCTCAACAAATCGATCCAGACGGCTTGTTGAACCGTCTGCGGGTGCATGGGCTCAAACCAGCGTTGCATGCCGCCATGCAAGGCGTTGTAGGATAACGATTGCCAATGCGCGCGCGCAGGTGCTAGAGTGAGTTGATTATTTTCAAACACAAAGCAAGAGTGGCGACGCAGGCGATAGTGTCCGCCATCTTTTAGATAGGCATCCTCGGGCATGCCCTCCCAGTCGGGTACAAGCGCAGCCAGTTCGTTCAGTGGATGTTGTGCCCATTGCGCAACTGTCGCTGGGTCAAGCACGACGTAGCCCTCAGCTTTGAGTTGAGGCAAAAGTTCAGCTAGCGGTACGGTGACTGGTGGGTGCTCAAGCATAAACAGATTCTAAAGCCATGTAGTGTTTGATTAAAAAATAGTCGTTTGTTTCGGCAGTGGGGCACTGTTCTCTGCCAAAAATAGTAGTGATGTGCCTCTGCTGACGTCTGTTCGTTATCCAACTGAAATCTTGATTTTCAGCATCAGATACAGCGCTTGAACGACTTGTCGCTCAGACTAGTGTAATCAAACCGTAGCGAACTGGCTGACAAAGCCCTGCACAGGGACTCATAAAGACTCTAGTTGAGAACGCGTCTTGTTTGCTTGCGCGCGTAAAGCTTCAAGCGCCGAGTCATCCATTTTGTCTAAGTTACGGTACACCATTGCTAAGCGAAAATTGTCACCAAGCTTGGCGCGGTGACGATCAAAGAAATCCCAATACAAGGCATTGAAAGGGCAAGCACGCTCGCCCTCGCGTTTCTTTTTGTCGTAATAGCAACCCTTGCAATAGTCGCCCTGGCGGTCAATATATGCCGCGCTCGACACATAGGGTTTGGTCGCCAGCATGCCACCATC